>NZ_JAKRFW010000004.1:0-144516 GCF_022347905.1 Pseudoalteromonas sp. Of11M-6
TTTATTGGATGAAGCACAGGAAGAGCTGTTACCTGAACTGGAAGAAGAATCCGATGAACAGGCCGACGATGAACTCGATGCTTTATTAGATGAAGTACAGGAAGAGCTGTTACCTGAACTGGAAGAAGAATCCGATGAACAGGCCGACGACGATCTCGATGCATTAGTTGACGAAACACCAGAAGATGGTTTGCCAGAGCTGGAAGAAGAATCTGATGAGCTGGCCGATGTTGAACTCGATACATTAGTTGAAGAAACACCAGAAGAAGCTTTGCCAGAGCTGGAAGAAGAATCCGATGAACTGGCCGACGACGATCTCGATGCATTAGTTGACGAAACACCAGAAGATGGTTTGCCAGAGCTGGAAGAGCAGATAACGAGCTTGATGCTTTATTAGATGAAGCACCAGAAGATGCTTTACCAAAGCTGGAAGAGGAACCTGACGAGCCTGAACTGGAGTCTAAACAGCTTTTAGCTGAGCCTGAGCAAACGGAGTCAGGACACTTGTCTGGTATGTTGGATGAAGAGGATGCTATTCCGGAATCATCTGAAGAACTGATGGAAGATACATTGCAGTCCGATCTAGCCAATGAAGCAGATTTTAGTGATGAGAATGTTCAAGCTGACGAAGACAGTGAATTTGAAGATCCTGACTTAAAAAGTGTTGATGAACTATTACAGGAGCTTCAAGCCGAAGAACAGTTTGAGTTGGATGCTGAACTTGAAGACGATTTTTCGGATGAAGAAGTTGAAATTGAGCTGGGAGATGATCCACTTAATGACGAAGTGGATTTACTGGCAGAAGAAGAGTTTCTTGACGAAGAAGATCTGCAACCAAGCGCAGAGCTAGAGAGTTACCCTGAGCTGGAACTTGGCGAAGAACTTGAAACTACTGACTCGCAAAGCGAAACCGAAAAAGCATTATCAGAAGCATTATCCAATGACGCTCAATTTGATATAGAGGACGGGCTTGATGACGATCTTCTCGACGATGAAATCTCTGGCTTTGATGAAGATGATTTGCCTGAATTTAGTGCGGATTTTGACGAAGATACCTTGCTTGAAAACGAACCTGAAGCACCAGTCGAAGCAGCAGAAAGTGATACGCTTGAGTCTGAACCTGAACTGGAAATCGAAGACGAGCTGCCAGAATTAACTGCAGATTTCGATGAAGAAACTTTGCTTGAAGACGAATCTGAAGCGCCGCTCGACGAAGCTGAAAGTGATGCGCTTGAGCCTGAACCTGAGCTTGAAATCGAAGACGAGCTGCCAGAGTTAACTGCAGATTTTGACGAAGAAACCTTGCCTGAAGGCGAGCCTGAAGCACCGCTCGACGAAGCTGAAAGTGATGCGCTTGAGTCTGAACCTGAGCTTGAAATCGAAGACGAGCTGCCAGAGTTAACTGCAGATTTTGATGAAGAGGCTTTGCTTGAAGACGAGCCAGAAGAAGCAGAAAGTAACACGCTTGAGTCTGAACCTGCACTTGAAATCGAAGACGAGCTGCCAGAGTCAACTACAGATTTTGACGAAGAAACTTTGCTTGAAGACGAACCTGAAGCACCAGTCGAAGCAGCAGAAAGTGACACGTTTGAGTCAGAACCTGAACTGGAAGTCGAAGGCGAGCCTGAAGCACCAGAAAGTGATACGCTTGAGTCTGAACTGGAAGTTGAAGACGAGCTGCCTGAATTAACTGCAGATTTTGACGAAGAGACTTTGCTTGCTGATGAGCCTGCAGCACCAGTCGAAGCTGCAGAAAGTGATACGCTTGAGTCTGAACCTGAACTGGAAGTTGAAGACGAGCTGCCGGAGTTAAACGCAGATTTTGACGAAGAAACCTTACTTGAAGACGAACCTGAAGCACCAGTCGAAGCAGCAGAAAGTGATACGCTTGAGTCTGAACCTGAACTGGAAGTTGAAGACGAGCTGCCAGAATTAAACGCAGATTTTGATGAAGAGGCTTTGCTTGAAGACGAATCTGAAGCGCCGCTCGACGAAGCTGAAAGTGATACGCTTGAGTCTGAACCTGAACTTGAAATCGAAGATGATCTGCCAGAGTTAAACGCAGATTTTGACGAAGAGACCTTGCTTGAAGACGAACCTGAAGCACCGGTCGAAGCTGCAGAAAATGATGAGCTTGAGTCTGAACCTGAGCTTGAAATCGAAGACGTGCTGCCAGAATTAAACGATGAAGATGACTTGGAAACTCTACTTTCTGAGCCACAAACTGAATCTGAATTACCAGAGGTCAATGAAGCCGAGATTGAAAAAGAATTTATGGCTGACTTTACCCAAGCAGACTTCGATGCTCTACTCAGCGAACTGGACGATCCCAGTGACTTTGACGCCGGAAATGCAGAAGATTTTGAAGTAGATTTCGATAGCTTGTTACAAGACGAATTGGTCGCAGGGGAAGCCCAAGCGTTACCAACGGACGCCGAAGGTACAGAAGACTACTTAGAAATTGAAGACCTACTTGAACAAAGCGACGATCTTGATAGCGATGTTGAACCTTACGTCGGTGCAAATATGGATGTTGGGCTTGGCGATTTTGAAGAGCTATTAGCGGGTGAAAATACCACGGATGTTGATTTAGAGGATGAAGGATTCGCCGCTAAATTAGATTTAGCGAAAGCTTATATCGAAATTCAAGATTATGATTCGGCGATATCAACGCTCAACGATGTTATTGAGAACGGTCCGGATTCGGTGCAAGCTGAGGCTAAGTCGCTTAAATCCAGTCTTACAGAGTCTTAATACTCACATCAACGATACCGACCAAACAAAGTAATTGCCTTGTTTGGCCGGTATCATCATCTACTTCTTAGCTTAAGCGCTTTAATTCACATCGCCAATGGCATAAAATGTCGTTTTTGTTATGGGTTGCGATAGAAAAAGTATGCGAGTAGCGTTAGGCATTGAATATAATGGTGCAAATTATAGTGGTTGGCAGAGGCAAAATCATGTCAGCAGTGTCCAAGAAGAAATAGAAAAAGCGCTATCGAATATCTGTAATCATCCCGTTGAGATAACTTGCGCGGGGCGCACTGATGCAGGGGTTCACGCAACGGGTCAACTCGTGCATTTTGACACGGATTCTGCTCGCGATATGAGCGCTTTTACATTAGGAATGAACTCTCAGCTTCCCGACGACATTGCGGTACGATTTGCTAAAGAAGTCGACCCTGAGTTCCATGCTCGTTTTTCTGCGACAGCTCGTCGATACCGCTACGTTATTTATAATCACACCTACAGGCCGGGTATTTTACGCAGTGGCGTAACGCATTTTCACCACGAGCTTGATGTTGAAAGAATGAAAGTTGCATGCCCTGTGATGATAGGGGAGCAAGATTTCACTTCTTTCAGGGCGGTACATTGTCAGTCTAATACGCCGTTTCGTAATATCCATCACTTAGAGGTGAAACGCATTGGCAAATATATTGTCATTGATATTAAAGCAAATGCGTTTTTGCATCATATGGTGCGCAATATTACAGGTTGTTTACTTGATATTGGTGTTGGCAAGCAAGAGCCTGAGTGGATGGCGGAGCTGCTTGTTGCAAAAGATCGCACGTTAGCAAGTGCTACGGCAAAACCTAACGGATTGTATTTAGTTGATGTGGACTATCCTGAACAATGGCAAATAGAAAAGATGCCGCTTGGGCCTTTATTCTTGCCTGAGGAATTAGTGTAACAGTCATATTTATGTAGTACCTTGTACTCTTAAGACCAGTTTTTTATATCACCTATAGCTAAATCATGATTTAATTGGGAAAAGATGTCTGTCTTTACTGACGGAACAGAATAAAGCACGATAGAGAGTTGCAAATGAGTTGGTTAGAAAAGATCTTACCTAAAACCACTAAATCTTCTGGTAAAAAAGAGATCCCAGAAGGGGTTTGGGCAAAGTGTACAGATTGTGATTCAATCCTATACAAAGCGGAATTAGAAAAGTCGTTAAACGTATGTCCTAAGTGTGATCATCACATGCGCATTACGGCACGTAAGCGCCTTGAAAGTTTTTTAGATGATGCAGATCGTCAAGAGCTTGGCACAGAGCATGAGCCACAAGACGTATTAAAGTTTAAAGACTCTAAAAAATATTCAGATCGTATCGTTCAAGCGCAAAAGGTAAGTGGTGAAAAAGACGCTTTAGTTGCAATGAAAGGCCGCGTAAAGGGTATTCCTGTTGCTGCTGTTGCTTTTGAGTTTTCCTTTATGGGTGGTTCAATGGCGTCGGTTGTTGGTGCGAGATTTGTTGATGCAGTTAACGTTTGTTTAGAACATAACATGCCGTTAATCTGTTTCTCTGCATCTGGTGGTGCACGTATGCAAGAAGCACTTATGTCATTGATGCAAATGGCAAAAACAAGTGCTGCATTGGCAAAAATGAGTGATAAAGGCTTGCCATTTATCTCTGTATTAACCGATCCAACTATGGGTGGTGTTTCTGCATCATTGGCAATGCTTGGTGATATCAATGTGGCAGAGCCAAAAGCACTTATCGGTTTTGCGGGTCCACGTGTTATCGAACAAACTGTACGTGAAACTCTACCTGATGGTTTCCAGCGCAGTGAGTTCTTATTAGAGCACGGTGCGATTGACATGATCGTCGACCGTCGTGAAATGCGCGATACGTTAGCGCGTATTTTGGCGAAGTTTATGGACTTGCCTTCCACTGAACAAGAGCATAGAGTAGCGTAAATTTTTCAAATTGAGCTACTCAACTTATGACGGTTAAACAGCCTAGCCAATCATCAAGCCTTGATGATTGGCTTTGTTATTTAGAAGCAATTCATCCAGCCACCATTGAAATGGGACTTGAGCGTGTAGCGCAAGTTGCCGAGCAAGCCGGATTACTTGAGCCTTTCAGTAAAATTATTCTAATTGGTGGAACCAATGGTAAAGGCACAACGGCCAGGTGCTTGGAGTCGTTGTTGCTCGCACAAGGGTTTTCGGTTGGCACCTACGCTTCACCACATTTAGTGCGCTACAACGAGCGTGTCCGAGTGAATGGGGCAGAGCTTGAAGATCAGTATCATATCAATGCATTTAAATTCCTCGATGACACCCGCAAAGACACTCAGCTGACCTATTTTGAGTTTGGTACGCTTGGCGCGTTAAGTATTTTCAAGCGCTGTAAGGTTGATTATATTTTGCTTGAAGTTGGTTTAGGCGGGCGGTTTGATGCGACGAATATAGTCTCGCCATTTGCCTCTGTTATCACGACTGTTGACTTAGATCATAAAGAGTATCTGGGTGATACCCGAGAGCTGGTAGGCTATGACAAAGCTGGCATTTTCCGCAGTGGTAAGCCTGCAATCGTTGGCGATTTAAATATTCCACATACGGTTACAGACTATGGCGACGAAATTGCGGCAGATATGGTGTTATCAAAGCGCGATTTTTATTTTACCCCGCTAGATTCTCAGTTTAGATGGCAATATCTTGATTTTGATTGGCACTTCGACAAACCAGCCATTCCAGCACAAAATGCTGCGACAGCGTTAACGGTATTAGCTAAACTTGAGTTGCTACCTAGCTATGATGCAGTGAAGACTTGTTTGGCAAATTTGCAAGTGGAAGGTCGCTTTCAGCGACTCAATACCACGCCGCTAGTCTATACAGATGTTGCTCATAATCCAGAGTCTGCAAGATATTTGGCAACTAAGTTACAAGAACTAAAGCAAAAAGGGTTTAAAATTCATGCCTTAGTCGCTATGCTTGCGGATAAAGATAAAGCCAGTGTGCTGAAAGAAGTCACCCAATATGTAGATAGCTGGAGTTTAGCTTCACTTTCAGGGCCTCGTGGAGAGCGTGCGGAAAACCTTAAACCTTTGCTTGACCCAAGTTGCAATGTCACCTTATTCGATAGCGTTACAGCAGCACTTGATACTCAGCTCGATACCCTTACGAGCGATCAGGCATTGGTGGTATTTGGCTCGTTCTTTACCGTTGCTGAGGCAATGGAATACTGGCGAAAATAACCAAAGAAGATTTAACGTTTAGTAGAGAGTAAAGTTGTGAACTCAGTATTTATAAATCGCCTTGTTGGAACGAGTATCGTCGTGGTTGCTGCGGTGATCTTTATTCCAAATATCCTTGATGGTGAAAAGGTCCACTACAAGGAAGGATTTCAAGCGATCCCTGAAAGACCTGAGTTCAAAACCATTGATCTCCAAGAAAAAGTGGATGCGCAAGCCAAGCTTGCGCCTGAGTTGCCCTCTGAGCCGTTGGAAGATATTCACGCCGATGATGCAAAACTAGAAGGCACGGAAGAGACAACGCTAGCCAACACGCCGCAATCAGATACGTCACCTACACACGTTGAGGCGAAACCCGTCGCAACGACCAACAAAGTTGAGGTGGCGAAATTAACGCGTCCAGAGAGTGCTAACTTTTCAAAAATGGCCTATGTCATTCAGCTTGGTAGCTTTTCGCATAAGTCGAACGTCGATGCACTGACGAAGAAGCTTGCTGACAATGGCTTTAAAACCTTTACAAAACCCGTTAAAACCCCTAATGGTACACTGACAAAAGTGTTTGTCGGACCAGACTTAAATAAAGCTGAACTTGAAGCTAAGTTACCAGAACTAAAGAAATTAACAAAGTTAAATGGTCGTTTGACACAATTTGAAGTGACAAAATGATCTGGCATTTAGATGCCAAACCTTTTAGAATGCGCCCCACATTAACGACTTATTGGTTACTATGATCTGGGTTGATTACGCCATTCTTGGTATTGTTGGTTTATCGACTATCTTTGGCTTGCTTCGAGGCTTTGTCAAAGAAGCGATGTCACTTGTCGTATGGATCGGCGCTTTTTTCATCTCTAGTATTTTTTACCAATATCTCGCAACCTTCCTAACATTCATTTCAGAACCCCTTTTAAGAAATGCAGCCGCAATAGCCATACTCTTTTTTGCGACCTTGATGTTAGGCGGGCTTGTTAATTATGTCTTGAGTGAACTGGTTCAAAGAACTGGGCTCTCAGGCACCGATAGGATCTTTGGGATTGTATTCGGTGGACTTCGAGGTGTGTTGGTCGTTAGCGCCTTACTCTTTTTCCTTGATGCGTTTACCAGTGCACCAGACACGCAGTGGTGGAAAACATCAAACTTAATTCCTGAATTTGGCTTTGTGATAGAGTGGTTTTTCTCCTATCTTGAACATAACTCGAGCTTTTTAGATTCAGTAAACCGTTAATCGGCGAGGAAATTTTTAATGTGTGGTATCGTTGGGATAGTCGGAACATCTCCTGTTAATCAGGCGATTTATGACGGCTTAACTGTTTTGCAACACCGCGGCCAAGATGCGGCTGGCATTATTACCATTGACAACAATACGTTTAGCTTACGAAAAGCTAACGGTCTAGTGAAAGACGTATTTCATACAAGACATATGAAACGCCTACAGGGCAACATTGGTCTTGGTCATGTACGTTATCCTACTGCTGGCTCTTCAAGCTCAGCAGAAGCTCAACCTTTCTACGTAAACTCTCCATTTGGTATTGCCCTTGCGCACAACGGCAACTTAACCAATGCAGAAAAATTAAAAGAGCGTTTGTTTACTCAAGCGCGTCGCCACGTTAATACTACGTCTGATTCAGAGATCCTGCTGAACATCTTAGCACACGAGCTTGGCAAAACAGACAAGATGAAATTAGACGCGGAAGACATGTTTACGGCAGTAACTGAGGTTGTGTCTATTGTTTCTGGTGGTTACGCGAGTATCGCGATGATCATCGGCCATGGTATTTTGGCATTTAGAGACCCTCATGGTATTCGTCCGCTTGTGTTCGGTAAGAAAGAAACTGAGCGTGGCATGGAATACATGTTCGCTTCGGAGAGTGTTGCATTGGCAACAGATGGCTTTGAGTTTGTGCGAGATGTTGCACCTGGTGAAGCTATTTACGTAACCGAAAAAGGTGAGTTTTTCTCTCAGATCTGCGCTGCTAAAACGACGCTTGCACCTTGTATCTTCGAGTTTGTATATTTTGCTCGCCCAGATTCAAACATAGATAAAATGTCTGTTTATGCGACTCGCGTGAATATGGGTACCAAGCTCGGTGAGAAAATCGCGACAGAGTGGGGCGACAAAGATATCGACGTGGTTATCCCAATCCCTGAAACATCATGTGATATCGCACTTGAAATTGCTTCCGTGCTAGGGCTTCCTTATCGCCAAGGGTTTGTTAAGAACCGCTACATTGGCCGTACTTTCATTATGCCTGGCCAAGAGCTGCGTAAGAAGTCTGTACGTCGTAAACTTAACGCGATTGACAGAGAATTCGCTGGTAAGAACGTGCTACTTGTCGATGATTCGATTGTGCGAGGCACAACATCAGCGCAAATCGTTGAAATGGCGCGTGAAGCGGGTGCGAAGAACGTGTACTTTGCATCAGCAGCACCAGAGGTAAGATTCCCGAACGTATATGGCATCGATATGCCTTCTGCATCAGAGCTAATCGCTCATGGTCGTGAAGTGGAAGATATCAATGCGAGTATTGGCTCGGACGGTTTGATCTACCAATCCCTAAGCGATTTGATTGCAGCCGTTGGTCAAGAAAATCCAGAGATCGTTCGCTTTGAGACTTCGGTATTTGATGGTCAATACATCACAGGTGACGTTGACCAGAACTACCTCAACCATATTGATGAGCTACGCAACGATTCGGCAAAGTCTAATCGTGAAGCCGCGATGTCTGCAAGCCTTGAGCTACACAATCAAGAAGCGGAAAACGCCGAAAGCGACTAAACTAGTTGATGATGTGAATAAGCATTATGATAAAAAACCCAAGTTTAACTTGGGTTTTTTATTTAATTTTAACTCAGACAACAGCCTAAAATTGATAGACTAGGCCAACATAAGCGAGGTCACTGGTGTCTCTGTCTAGCAAAGGGCTATTGGCAATAACATCATCGAGTTTAGTTCGAGTTATCCCACCAACCAGACTGAGTTGTGTTTTTATCTGATAATGCGCAGTCAACCCTGCGGAATAATTCACAGCGTCATCAGCAGTTAAGTAGCGGAATCGGCCTCGGCTAATATCGATATTTTCACCAGTTATTCCATAGATATAATTAACATAATCAGACTGCTGCCATTCTACATTACCTACTGCCGAGATTTTAAATCCTCGACCATCGTTGTAAAGTGGGATTGATACCGAAAAAGTAGCCGTGGTCGAATCTGAATTATCGGAGATATCACTATGGCCAGCTAGCGTAAACCACAGGTAGGTGACGCCATAGTTAACCGTGACATCGCCATCCGGCGCGTCATATCCGTCAAAAATCTTATCTTCAGACTTTGCGTCTCGGAATACACCGTCATAGCCATCTTGACGATAGCCCAACCCAGAGTAGACAGATAAATCTTCAGTAATAGGAAAGCGGTAACCAATTAGGCTATCTTTGTTGATAAACCAATTTCCTTTTTGAATATCTATAATGGGAATTGAGATAAACTCACTGTCAATGCCTTTCCATGGCAAATCTGCAGCCGCGGCTCCTCCCCCTAAACGAACCTGCCATTCGTTAGATTTCGGCTCAATGGCATGACTAAAAGAAGCAAAGGTTAAAGTGAAGACGGCAGCAGACGTGAGTGCTGACTTGATTAGATACATACAGAATTCCTTTCGTAAGTTAAAAATTGCGAGAATTTAGAATGTAAGAAGTTTGTTACAAGACTTGGGAAAGTGCTGTTAGAAAGTGTAATAAATTGTCGGGAAACGTTGTTTGAAGTGTTATCTGTTTAAGAAATCGTTGTTGTCTTACATCCCTAATCTACTCGCCACTTCAAAAGGGTTTTTATAAAGTAGCGAGCAGATAGGTGTGTATAAGATTTAACTGGATTGAGTGAGATCAGAATCTGTTAGTAATACAGTTAGTCCATCAACCAGCTCAAATAGCTCAGGCTCGATATCACTGAGTGGTTTTTCTTGTTTTAATCCTGTTTCAATGATCTCAGCCAATTTCTTTAGGGTTGGTACGCCAGTATAACAGCAGGCACCGTGGAATTTATGAACTACTTTGAGCAGCGTCGGGAGATCCTCTGCGTCTTGTGCAGACTCCAACTGCTGCAACGTTTCGGGCACGCTAGAAAGCAGCATATTGAGCATTTCCAATGCTAAATCAGGTTTATTACCCGCTCGCTGTAATGCTAATCCCCAATCTAACATTTGGCTATTAAATGGCGGCACGCTGTGCTGATGACTCTCAATATTTTTTTGTCTCGCTACTGGTGAAGACGCGCTATGGTCGCAAATAATTTGCTTGAGCATATCTTCATCTATGGGTTTAGTCATATAGTTACTAAAGCCATCTTTAAGCAGTTGCTCTTTTTCGCCAGCAAGCGCATGTGCGGTGACGGCGATGATAGGAGTATCCTCATTTAAGGACGACTCTCTTATGCTCCTACAGGCGCTTATACCATCCATTATGGGCATTTGAATATCCATAAATATCAGGTCGTATTTTCTTGATTTACATAAACTGACTGCTTGAGCACCATTATGCGCTGTATCTATTGCCTCTACTTGTTCATCTAACAATGTGCATATCAACTTCAAGT
This sequence comes from Pseudoalteromonas sp. Of11M-6, assembly GCF_022347905.1. Classification (NCBI taxonomy): domain Bacteria; kingdom Pseudomonadati; phylum Pseudomonadota; class Gammaproteobacteria; order Alteromonadales; family Pseudoalteromonadaceae; genus Pseudoalteromonas; species Pseudoalteromonas sp. Of11M-6. Next base: position 10,573 of record NZ_JAKRFW010000004.1, read on the forward strand.
TAGCATCGTTATCGTCTGCAACCAGCACTTTAAGTGGCAGACTTGTGGCTTCGATTTCATTGGCACTCATGTCTGGATGGTCTAAACGATAAGGTGCTGCAAGCATTTCGCATAGTTTTCTGTGGTTAAGTGGCTTGCTTAAACAAGCGTCAGCTCCACTGCCAATAAGTGCCTCACGCATATTATGTGAGACGGTATTAACCATCAAATATAGGTAGTCTGCGGATCCGCGAGCTTGCTTGATGTAACTCTTAACGGTTTGCATTTGGTCGACGCTTGCCATAGATCCAATTAAACAGATATCGTAATTAAAATCTTGGCCTAAGGCAGTATCAAACTCTTCTTCGGTAAGGCAGCGAGTGACTTGCATTTCCCACGCTTGTAGTTGAGCTATTACCGCATAATGAGTATGCTCTTGTGGTTCAAAGTAGAGCACGCGTTTATTTTCAAGCGGCTTGCTTGGTAAGTTGTCGTTGTATAGGCGGTTTGGTAATGCAAAGACCGCGTTAAATGAGAAACAGGTGCCATTTCCTGGTGCTGAGTTAAGAGTGATACGACCATTCATCGCCTCAACAATATGCTTAGTGATGATAAGACCTAGACCTGTGCCACCAAATTTACGGGTAATACTAGTATCGGCTTGAGCAAACGGCGTAAATAGTGCGTCTTGCTTATCCTGAGCAATACCGACCCCGGTATCGCTGACAGACACTAGCAACGAGGACTGAGATTCATCCATCAGACGGTGGTTAATATCCACTTTGACTGAGCCTTTTTCCGTGAACTTGATGGCATTACTGATCAGATTGGTCAATACCTGTTTAAATCGCGTAGGATCGCCAATTAAGTTGTCGGGCACTTGGCGATTAACAGAAATGGAAAACTCCAACTGCTTTTCGTGAGCGCTTGGCGCTAATAAGGTCATGACCTCATTGACGGCGTCGCGTAATTCAAACTGGATATTCTCCAGCTCCATAGCACCAGCTTCTAGCTTTGAAAAATCCAAGATGTCACTAATGATGGTAAGCAGGCTATTTGCAGATAGCTCTATGGTATCTAAATAATCTTTTTGGTGTTTATTTAATGGTGTTTTATAAAGTTGACGGGTAAAGCCTATAACACCATTGAGCGGCGTTCTAAGTTCATGACTCATCTTAGCCAAGAAATCCGACTTTACGCGGTTAGCATCTTGTGCCTCTTTTTTGGCAATATTGAGCTGAATATTCTGCGTTTCATACTGCTCTAGGGTTTCACGATAATCACTAGTTGCCTGGTCAATGTGCTTTTGCATTTCGTCTTTTTGATTTGCCATCTTTCTGCCAATAACGATCAAGCCTTGGCGCAAAAGCTCAAATTCACCCCGCATCGGCTCATTGATTGCGATGTCTTGTTTACCTTCGTTGAGCTTGTCTGTGGCTAAAATCAAATTGGCAATTGGTTTGGTTAGCATACGTGACAATCGCATGGCCAACATAACACTAAGTAAAAAGGAGAAAATAATAACAATGGCACTCAAAATCAGCGCGCGTTGCTGCGATATCAACGCTTGGTCTTTACTGATCTCTACAACTAAAATCGCCAGCGTAGCCGGCTCTGCACTGTGCCAATCGGTTTTTTTTGCTAAATGGTTTTTAACTGGTGAATAAAACACAAAGGTATTTTTTAGTGTAGTGACTTCGGTGGTTTGTAGCTTTTGCACTTCACCAAAATAATGTAATTTATCGAATTCACTATGATAATTACTGGTAAGAATAAGCTGATTTTGGCTATCAAACAGCGCGATGCTTTTTACCAGTGGTGCATGTTTATTGTGTGCCTGGCTTAAAATGCGGTGTAAGTGCGCTTTATCTTGTTTTTCTATTGGGTATTCTACTGACATGGCAAGTGAATCTGCAATGCGATTTCCCTGACTTATCAGAATTTCCTCAAGCTCTACGTAGCGATTTATAGTAAAATAACCACCAAGTAGCAAGCCAACCAAAAGGGTTGGCAAAAGAGTGAGTAGTAAAATACTGTCACGCAGGTTTAATTTTGTCATAGGGTCAAAAAAGTGCAGAGAAATCTGTAACTAAGATTATCTTTTACCGACGTGATAAGCAAACAAATGAGGAACCCAATGGCACAGATTTTTCGTGCTAAGAAAGCTGCTAAGCCGTCAAAGCAAATAGAATTAAGCATAGAGTCAATGGATCATCAGGGGCGAGGTGTTGCTCGCCATGAAGGTAAGGTCTGTTTTGTGGCTGGTGCCTTGACTGGTGAGCGAGTGAGAGCACAGGTTGTACAGGCAAAGTCTAAACTGTTGGAAGCGAAGGTGATCAAAGTACTTAATGCCTCCAAAGAGCGTGTTAAACCGTTTTGCCCGCATTACCAGCAGTGCGGTGGTTGTAGCTTGCAGCATCAAAGTATTGATGGTCAGCTCAATGAAAAGCAACATGCAGTCGAAAAACTTTTTGCGCGTTTTGCCAACATTGAGCACTTACCTTGGCAAGCGCCGATCACCTCTATGGCGCTTCATTATCGCCGTGCAGCTCGTTTGGCATGCATTTTTGATAAACAAAGCAAAAGCGTCAAGTTAGGCTTTAGAGCAAGTCAGTCGAAGCAGATTATCGAAATAGCGCAGTGTGACGTATTGGTGTCGCCTTTTGATCGTATTGTTAACACGCTAAGTTTGCTAGCACAGTCGCTAAGTGAGTTTAGACTAATCAGTCATATTCAGCTTTGTCAGGCTGACAACTATAACTATGTGTTGTGTCGTCATACAAAGCCACTGTCCGCTTCGACTCGCGAAACGCTACAAAACGAGCTGGAAAATTGTCAGGTACTGTTTGACGATGGCGAGACGCCAGTTGTGTATTCCCAGTTGCCGCACTATCACCTTGGTGAATTTGACTTAACACTTGAATTTAAATTGAACAACTTTATTCAAGTGAATCAATCGGTAAATGAAGCAATGCTGCGCCAAGCGACAGACTGGCTACAGCTGAATAACGATGAAAGTGTCCTCGACCTTTTCTGTGGGGTGGGAAATTTCTCTTTGGTGCTCGCAAAACAAGCAAAAAATGTGATTGGGGTAGAAGGTGAAGCGCAATCGGTTGCAATGGCTCAGCAAAATGCGCAAACTAATAAAATCAGTAATGTTCAGTTTCACTGTTTTGATCTAACCCAGTCGATTGCAGAGGCTGCTTGGTTCGACGCAAATCTGGATGTATTAGTACTGGACCCTTCAAGGCCGGGGGCGCTTGAGGTACTGCAGCAATTACCTTTGACGCAGTTTACCCGTATTTTATACGTGTCATGCGACCCAGTTACACTGGCGCGCGATTCTTTGGTGATAGCGCAGGCAGGCTTTGAAATAGAGAAGCTTGGCTTAATGAATATGTTTGTCCACACGGGACATATCGAAACCATGGCGCTGTTTAAAAAGCAGTGTAAATAGCCTGAGCTATGAGGCCGTTATTGCCCGAGCATTAGGCTAGATAATTTACCCGAAAATGAGGCGGGTAAGTAATTTTAAGGAGGTATCAAAACATGGTTGCTACTCGGCAGTCGCATCAAACCACTTTGCCACTGGAGTTTGATGCGCGACTCACTATCTTAAACTTGTCAGAGGATCAAAGGGACTGGCTGCAAAAGGCCTATGAACTTTGTCCCGCGGATGAGTCAACGGAACATCTCAATAATGCCATCGAAATGGTAGAGATCCTTGCAGACTTAAATTTTGATAGCGAATCTTTAGCAACTGCGTTTTTAACTCCTTATTTTGTTGCTGGAAAGTTGTCCCTTGAGCAAGTAGAGGAAGCGCTTGGCAAAAATATCTCACTGCTTTTAAGAGGGGTGGAGAATATGGACACTATTAGTACGTTGGCACACCAAAGCTCCGGTAAGGTACAAGTCGACAACATCCGCCGTATGTTACTCGCTATGGTGGAAGATGTGCGCGCTGTAGTGATTAAGCTTGCTGAGCAAATCTGCCATTTACGTGCGGTTAAGAAAGCATCTGAAGAAGAAAGAGTCGTTGCTGCAAAAGCGGCTGCCAATATTTTTGCACCACTTGCGAACCGTTTGGGGATTGGCCAATTAAAATGGGAACTTGAAGATCTCTCTTTCCGTTATTTGCACCCGGATACGTATAAGTCTATTGCCAAGAAGCTTTCTGATAAACGCCTAGACCGCGAAGCTTATATGGAAAATATGGTTAATTCGGTGGCACAAAAACTTGCGGATGCAGGCATTAAAGCGCAGGTCTACGGTCGCCCTAAGCATATTTATAGCATTTATAAAAAAATGGCGCAGAAAAGCTATGAATTCGAACAGTTGTTCGACATTCGAGCTATGCGTGTGGTGGTAGATGAAATTCAAGATTGCTACGCCGCGTTGGGCATTGTGCACACCAGTTGGCGGCATTTAAACAAAGAGTTTGACGACTATATTGCTACGCCTAAGCAAAACGGCTATCAGTCTATCCACACCGTGGTATTTGGTCCTGAGGGCAAAACGGTAGAAATCCAAATCCGTACTGAGGCCATGCATCGAGATGCAGAGCTTGGGGTGGCGGCTCATTGGATGTACAAAGAAGGTGCATTGCCGGGCAGAAACTCAGGATACGAGCAAAAAATTAGCTGGCTACGCAAACTGTTGCAGTGGCAAGAAGAAGTGGTAGATGGCAGCGAAATAGCAGATGAGCTGAAGAATCAGGTTGTCGAAGACCGTGTTTATGTATTCACGCCCAAGGGCGATATCTTTGATTTGCCACTAGGCTCGACGCCACTCGACTTCGCTTACTACATTCATTCTAATGTTGGACATCGCTGCATTGGTGCAAAAGTGTTTGGTAAAATAGTGCCTTTCACTTACACATTGCGCACAGGCGATCAGGTAGAGATTCTTACCCAGAAAAATGCTTCACCAAGTCGAGATTGGTTAAACCCGTCGCTGGGATATATTCATTCTTCAAGAGCGCGCAGTAAGATCCATCACTGGTTTAAGCAGCAAGATAGAGACAAAAATCTTCAAGCGGGTAAGGAAATTTTAGATAGTCATCTGCAAAAACTAGATATTACCTATAAAGATTTAGAACCCGCGATTGACCGCTTTAACTTTAAAGAACTCGACGATTTAATGGTGGCGATTGGTGCCGGTGATATTCGTATCAATCAATTCCTGAACTACGTGCAAGATAAACCTGAGGATACACCTAAGTTAAAAATCTCCTCGCCAAAACACACTAAAGGCGACAAAAATGCAGTGGTCGTTGATGGGGTAGGCAGCTTAATGAGTCATATGGCGAAATGCTGTGAGCCAGTACCGGGCGATGAAATTGTGGGTTACATCACGCAAGGGCGAGGTATTGCCGTGCATCGCTCTGATTGTGAGTCGTTTGCTCATATTACGGATATACATCCAGAGCGTGAGATTGCAGTCAGTTGGTCAGAGGATGTTAAAGCGTCGTACGCCATTACATTAAAAATTGAAGCGCACGACCGCCAAGGGTTGATCCGAGACATTAGCGCTGTGCTTGCCAATGAAAAAGTCAATGTGCTCAATATGAATGTACAAACCCAAGACGATAAAAACGTGGCGGTATTTATGATGAAGGTAGAGGTGGATGACCTTTCTGCTATGCATCGCTTGCTGACTAAATTGATGCAAATCGAAGGTGTTTTTGATGCCAAACGACTCTAAGCCTTCGGCAACAATGGGGATAGAGCAGCTGCTAGAGATTATGTCGCAGCTACGCGACCCAAGCACTGGATGCGACTGGGATAAGAAGCAAACCTTTAAAACCATTGTCCCTTATACGTTAGAAGAAGCACACGAAGTTGCCGATGCTATCGAGCAAGGCGACTTTGTTCACTTAAAAGAAGAGTTGGGGGACTTGCTGTTCCAAGTGATTTTTTATGCTCAGCTTGGAAAAGAGCAGGGGTTGTTTGATTTTGCTGACATAGTGCAAACTCTCAATGACAAATTAGTGAGACGCCATCCTCATGTATTTGAAAAGCAGGAAAGCTTAAGCGAAGCAGAGCTTGAGCAGCAATGGCACGCCATTAAACAGCAAGAAAAACAGGCAAAAAAACAAGGGGCGTTCGCGGCAGATATTCCAAGCAGCTTGCCTGCATTATCAAAAGCCTACAAAATTCAAAAGCAAGCAGCCAAACTCGGATTTGACTGGCCAAGTTATCACGGCGCGTGGGATAAAGTACAAGAGGAAATAGCAGAGGTGAGCGAGGCGCTGCAAGTTGATCCACGCTCTGAACATACAGCGGAAGAGGTGGGCGACTTGTTGTTTGCAACTGTGAATGTGAGCCGGCATATAAAACGAGATCCGGAGCAGCTGCTACGTCAAGCCAATGAGAAATTTAAAAATCGCTTTGTGCAAGTCGAAGCCGTTTTGAATGAGTCCTCACTATCACTTAAAGATGCGAGCTTGGAGGAGATGGATGGTGCTTGGGAGACAGTGAAACGTCGTCAACGCAGTAAAAACAGAGACTGATTTTACGGTTTGTTCGTTATTTTAAACGACCTCCTGATAAAATATATTACCGTGCTAAGTCATTTTTAGCTGGAATGACTTAGGTGCTTTTGCTATACTATCGCCCCGTCTTGATTCTTATTTAAATTCCAATTTTCCTGAAATTTCTAGGGTTCGCATGAGTACAAAATTTATCTTCGTAACGGGCGGAGTAGTATCCTCCTTGGGTAAAGGTATTGCAGCTGCTTCTTTAGCCGCTATTTTAGAAGCACGTGGCTTGAAAGTAACGATTCTAAAGCTGGATCCTTACATCAATGTTGACCCTGGGACCATGAGCCCTATCCAACACGGTGAAGTATTCGTAACCGAAGACGGCGCGGAAACCGACCTTGATCTTGGTCACTACGAGCGTTTTATTCGCACAAAAATGACCAAGCGTAATAACTTTACACAAGGCCGTGTATTTGAAGACGTGTTGCGCAAAGAGCGTAGAGGTGAGTACTTAGGTGCCACTATTCAGGTTATTCCTCACATCACAAACGACATCAAGCGTCGCGTGCTTGAAGGCGCGGAAGGCCATGATGTTGCTATCGTAGAGATCGGTGGTACGGTTGGTGATATCGAGTCACAACCTTTCCTAGAAGCAATTCGTCAGCTAGGCACAGAGCTTGGTCGTGAGAGCGCTTTGTTTATGCATTTGACGCTAGTGCCTTTCTTAGGCCCTGCGGGTGAAGTGAAAACTAAGCCAACCCAGCACTCTGTGAAAGAGCTTCGTTCAATCGGTATTCAACCTGATATTTTGATCTGTCGTTCAGATCGTAAATTACCAGCGAACGAGCGCGCGAAGATTGCACTATTCACTAACGTGGAAGAAAAAGCAGTTATCTCGCTACAAGACGTAGACAGTATTTATAAGATCCCTGCGCTATTGAAGTCGCAAGAGCTTGATAACATCATTTGTCGTCGTTTCTACCTTGAGCGTCCGGAAGCGGATTTATCTGAGTGGGAACAAGTACTTTATCAAGAGTCAAATCCTACTGGTGAAGTGACAATTGGTATGGTTGGTAAATACATCGAATTACCGGACGCATATAAATCAGTTAACGAAGCATTGAAGCATGCTGGTTTGAAAAACCGTTTAACGGTGAATATTGAATATGTTGACTCTCAAGATATCGAGAGCAAAGGCACTGAGTTACTTGAACACCTTGATGCTATCTTAGTACCAGGTGGCTTTGGTAACCGTGGCGTTGAAGGTAAGATCTTAGCTGCAAAATATGCACGTGAAAACAAAGTACCATACCTAGGCATTTGTTTAGGGATGCAAGTTGCGTTAATCGAGTATGCGCGTAACGTTGCAGGTCTGACTGGTGCTAACTCAACTGAATTTGATCTTGAAAGCCCACACCCAGTAGTTGGTCTGATCACTGAGTGGTTAGATGCAGACGGTAAGATTGAAGTACGTGACCACGATTCTGATCTTGGTGGCACTATGCGTCTTGGCGCGCAGCTTTGCCACTTAAAAGAGGGCTCTAAGGTGCGTGAAGTATACGGTAATGCCGAAATCGTTGAGCGTCACCGTCACCGCTACGAAGTAAACAACAACTATGTTGCTGAGCTTGAAAAAGCGGGTCTGCAATTTACTGGTCTGTCAGAAGACAAGAAACTAGTTGAGATTATCGAGAATAAAGATCACCCTTGGTTTATCGCGGCTCAGTTCCACCCTGAGTTCACGTCAACGCCTCGTGATGGTCACCCGTTATTTGAAGGCTTTGTTGCGGCGGCATACAGCCACCAAAAAGCATCTTCGTAATAAGAAAAAGCCGTGCTCTTGCACGGCTTTTTTGTTGCAGAAAGTTTTGCAATAGGCGCTAAGAGTAGTGTTTATCGCCAAACTTTTTCTTATCTGCCGGCGCGTCAATGTGATACGTGTAAATTCTTCACTTTGCGAAGCAACAGAGATAAGGCAAACTTTAAAGCGGGTTTATTGACCCTGAATTCGCCTGCGACAGAAGCAGTGCAACACACACCACTTTGGGAATAAGAGGAATCAAGATGTCAAAAATCGTTAGAGTGATTGGCCGTGAAGTTATGGACTCACGCGGTAACCCAACAGTAGAAGCGGACGTACACCTAGAGTCAGGTGCATGCGGCCGTGCATGTGCGCCATCAGGTGCATCTACGGGTACCCGTGAAGCACTAGAGCTACGTGATGGTGATAAGTCTCGTTACTTAGGTAAAGGTGTATTAACAGCGGTAAACTACGTAAATAACGAAATCGCGGCAGCACTTGAAGGTCAAAACGCGCTAGAACAACGTGCAATCGACCAAATTATGTTGGACTTAGACGGCACTGAAAACAAAGAAAAACTAGGTGCGAATGCCATCCTTGCGGTATCTCTAGCAACAGCAAAAGCAGCTGCACAAGACAAAGGCGTGGCGCTATACGAGCATATCGCAGACATCAACGGCACAGCAGGTCAGTACTCAATGCCAGTTCCGATGATGAACATTATCAATGGTGGTGAGCACGCGGATAACAACGTTGATATTCAAGAGTTTATGGTTCAGCCTGTTGGTGCAAAGAGCTTCCGTGAAGCACTACGTATGGGTGCTGAAATCTTCCATAGCTTGAAAAACGTACTTAAGTCACGTGGCCTGAACACTGCTGTTGGTGATGAAGGTGGTTTTGCTCCAGACCTTAAGTCAAATGAAGAAGCGCTAGAAGTGATTGTTGAAGCGGTTGCAGCAGCTGGCTACGAAATGAACAAAGACGTAACACTAGCACTTGACTGTGCAGCGTCTGAGTTTTATGTCGATGGCAAGTATGACCTAAAGGGCGAAGGTAAAACATTCGACTCGGAAGGTTTTGCAGGCTTCTTGGCCGATCTTGCAGCACGTTACCCAATTGTATCAATCGAAGATGGCCTAGACGAAAGCGACTGGGCTGGCTGGAAAGTCCTAACAGATAAAATCGGCGATAAAGTTCAGCTAGTGGGTGATGATCTTTTTGTTACTAACACTAAGATTTTAAAGCGTGGTATTGAAGAAAGCATTGGTAACTCAATCTTGATTAAATTCAACCAGATTGGTTCACTGTCTGAAACGCTTGATGCCATCAAAATGGCGCAAGATGCTGGCTTTACTGCCGTTATTTCACACCGCTCTGGTGAAACTGAAGACGCAACCATTGCTGATTTAGCAGTGGCGACAGCGGCAGGTCAAATTAAGACAGGTTCACTTTGTCGTTCGGATCGTGTAGCTAAGTACAACCAGTTACTACGTATTGAAGAAGCGCTAGGTGAAAAAGCGGTATACAAAGGCCGTAGTGAAATCAAAGGTCAGTAATTAGCATTACTTGATGTGTTGTAAAAACGCCAGTTTAGTTACTGGCGTTTTTGTTCCTAGCGTTCATCACCAAACTTCACAATGTCCTTGGCCATATCGGAATGTCCAACAGACTTGAAGTGAATTACAAGTATCATCCATCGTTGCTGCTCCATTACCTCCAGCAACAGCTGGTGTCATCTTGGTCACAAGTATTTTGTTCACACTAAGTTCTTTAATCGATTTTTTGTTGAACTTTAATTTCATTGTCGTTTCCTTCTATAAAAAATATAAATGTTAACCAAATCCATACAAGATGTTGGTTGTGTTACATTTGTACTTTTTGTATAAAAAGTCAACAGGTGTTTTTAAGCACCAAACTCTTGCGCTAATATCGATTGAGTGAAATTGATTTTCAAATAAAAACCTCTTGGCAAAGTTTGCACTATTTTACCGTTAGGCCCAATTGCATCGGTGAGCGCTTTGGCATTTGCCGCTTTTGGCCTTATCTGCATGATTTCTCCAAGATGCCCTGAGATTTCCTCTACATGGCCCGTAGCGATTAACTCGATTTGCTCTTCCCAGTCTCTTCGTAACAATTGTTCTTGATGCGCGTCTGGCTGCCATAAGAAGCCGTGTCCAATAACCCTATCTATTAAAGGAATTTCTCGCTCGGCTAATATGGGTAGCCAAAGAACGTGAGCTAATTTCTTTTTAACACTCGACGCTTCCCATGTTAATCCTGTTAACTGAGTCAGCGGCACGACAGAAACATAGGTGGTCTCTAGCGGTTTGCCTTGATAGCTTATGGGCAAAGTCTTGAGTTCAACGCCAATATGCTCAAAATCAGGCACAGGCTTTGAGCCCGCGGTGGCACCTAAGGCCGCTTCTATGAGTTGTCCTACCCAGCCTTTCTCTTTGAGCAAGTCTTGTGGTGTTTTAAACGAGAGCTGATGAGCGAGTTCACCTAATGTTAAACCGGCTATGTTTTCAACACGCTGCATAAGTTCGCCCACAGAGCGTGGTGGTGTAACTGATGGCAAGCGATACTCCTGAGTCTATCCCCTAAAAACACGATTATAAAAGAAATCATGTGGTGAAGTAAGTTGGTTGTTTTGTACTCAACTTAAGTGTGGTTTGTTATTTCAACATATGGTTAAAGTAATAACTTTATTATCTATATGATAAATATGAAATTATTTTTATTTTGCTACAGTCAGAGCGGCTTGGAAATCTTATGGCTTTGGATAAATACAAGACTATAAACATAATTATCCACAGAATATGTGGAAAACCTGAGGTTTGAAGTGTGTAATTGTGGATTTGTTCGTAATTTGAACTGAAAAACACTTAGTTATGCACAAGTTGTGGGTAACTTGAGAGTATGCTGAGATAATTTAGGTATAGAATGGAATTAAATTTGCCGTGGCGCGGGAGTTGTGGAACAATCATTAAAAATCGACTTATAAATGAGGCACTAAGGTGATTGATGCCGAAGGGTTTCGTGCCAATGTCGGAATAGTGATTTGTAATAATCAGGGGCAGGTTTTTTGGGCCCGTCGTTACGGACAACACTCTTGGCAATTTCCTCAAGGCGGAATAGATCAAGGGGAAACACCTGAGCAAACGATGTATCGTGAACTTCATGAAGAAGTTGGACTTAGGCCAGAAGATGTTGAAATAGTAGCAAGTTCTAAACATTGGTTACGTTACAAACTACCAAAAAGGTTAATTAGACGAGATTCAAGCCCAGTCTGTATCGGGCAAAAGCAGAAATGGTTTTTATTGAAACTTAGGTGTAAAGATGAAGACGTAGACTTATTACGTACGCATCACCCTGAGTTCGATGATTGGCGCTGGGTTAGCTATTGGTATCCAGTACGTCAAGTTGTATCGTTTAAGCGTGATGTCTATCGTCGAGTGATGAAGGAATTCGCTCCGTTTGCGATGCCATTTGGTAAACGTGAACAGCAAGGGCAAAAGGATTTCTGGCGCACAAAACGATAAAAATAGGAGCAGCAGGTGTTAGCAACGTTAAGATCGATTGCTGAGTCAGTGGCACAGCAAAGTGACCTACAAAGCGCGTTAAATTGCTTTGTTACTATGGTCAAAGATGCCATGCACACTGAATGCTGCTCAGTTTATTTTGCCGATTACAGTCAAGATAACTTTATCCTGATGGCAACGGATGGCTTAAACCCTGAAGCAATCGGAAAATTCCGCATGGGATTTACCGAAGGCCTAGTCGGTCTTGTTGCCCAGCGTGAAGAGCCAATTAACGTTGCCCACGCCCAATCACACCCAAGATTCAAACTGTCACCTGAGGTCAATGAAGAAGGCTACAATGCTTTCTTATCAGTACCTGTTGTACACCAGCGTAAAGTGCTTGGAGTTATTGTGGTGCAGCAAAAGATTGCTCGTGTATTTAGCCATGATGAAGAGTCCTTTCTTATTACGCTTTCAGCGCAATTGGCTTCACAGCTTGCCAACACCGAGATCCAAACTTTACTTCAACAAGATGCAAGCAGTCACAGAACCTCAGTGTTAAAAGGGGTATCAAGTGCTCCAGGTATTGCCTTAGGCGATGGTTATGTGGTGTTACCCCATATTGATTTTGCGAGTATTGAACCACAGCATAGTGACAATATTCAGCAGCAAATTCAGCTGTTTCATCAAGCGGTGGCCGCGACTCGGCAAGAATTCCATATTTTAGCCAAAACTCTGAGTGATGATATTCCAAAAGAAGCGGTAGCTGTGTTTGAGGTTTATCAGCAACTTTTGGATGCCAAGAGTTTAGGTAAACAAGTAGAGTCTGAAATACAACAAGGCTGGAACGCGAAAACAGCGCTAAAGCTTGTTATCGAAAAGCTTGTGGCTCAGTTTGATATGATGAGCGACCCTTATATCAAAGAGCGTGCGATTGATGTTAATGATATTGGCCTGCGCGTGCTCCAGCATTTAGTCTCAACTGAACAAGCTGTTAAACACTATCCAGATAATACGATTCTAATCGCCCATACTTTGACTCCAACTATGTTAGCGCAAGTACCAAAAGAAAAGCTCAAAGGGGTAGTCAGTGTGCATGGCTCGGCCAACTCTCACGCCTCCATTCTCACTCGCGCGATGGGCGTCCCTGCTATTTGGGGGATAGAAGACATTCCATTATTACAGTTTGATGGTAAGTCTATGATCATGGATGCGTATTCTGGACGGCTTTATATTTCGCCTTCGCAAATGTTGGTCAATGAGTACGTTGAAATCAAACGTAAAGACAACATTCTGCATGATAAGTTTGAAGCGGAACATGATTTGCCGCCTATTACACTCGATGGTGAGCGTATAAATTTACTCTTAAATGCTGGGCTTGATCTATCGACCGAGACATTAAGCGCGAGTTATTGCGATGGCGTTGGTCTTTATCGAACTGAGTCTTGGTTTATGCAAAAAGGCCAATTCCCAACACAATCGGAGCAAGAAGTCTGGTATCGCGAGGTGCTATCACGTTATCACCCTGAGCCCGTAGTGATGCGGACTTTAGATATCGGTGGCGACAAAATTCTAGATTACTTTGATATCAAAGAAGAAAACCCATTTTTAGGATGGCGGGGCATTCGTGTATCGCTGGATCACCCCGAGCTTTTCTTGGATCAAATCAAAGCGATGATCAAAGCAAACGCAGGTCTTGGCAACTTACAGATCATGTTGCCTATGGTGGGTCATAGTGAGGAAATAGATGAAGCGATGGCACTCATTGAGCAGGCTTGTTTTGAGCTGCAAGACGAATGGGCTGATCCTTTTTATACCATCGACCGACCTGAAATCGGCGTGATGCTCGAAGTACCGTCTAGCGTGTACTTGTTACCTGAGTGGTCGAAAAAAATTGATTTTTGCTCTGTGGGCAGTAACGATTTGACGCAGTATTTATTAGCCGTTGATAGAACCAACGCGCAAGTAGCGGATCTTTTTGACCCTTATCACCCCAGTGTATTACGAGTGTTAAACCAGATTGCACAGCAGTGTGAATTACACGAGCTGCCTTTTAGCCTGTGTGGAGAATTAGGCGGTGAGCCTGAGGGAGCAATCTTGCTTATTGCAATGGGGTATCGCCGTTTGAGTATGAATATTTCATCACTGAACAAAGTAAAATGGGTGTTACGTAGACTGAGAGTAACGGATATGGAAGCTTTACTTGAAAATTGTTTAGCACAGCCGTCATCTAAGCAAGTGCGCCGAATTATTAAAGAATTTATGATAGAACATCATTTTGCAGAATTACTCTATACCAGCCACCAAGCAAAGGGTGCTTCTTAAGGCTATTTACGCTACCATTACGGCGCTATAAGAATAAGAGCTTGTTGATGGAAACTATTATACTCATCGTTGTACTTTGCGCTTTGCTCGGCTGTGCAGTTGGCTTTTTGGCAGGTCTACTTGGTATCGGCGGCGGGCTGCTGATAGTCCCTATTTTATCTGTCATCTTGACCAAATTTAATGTTATACCCACAGATCAAGTGGTGTTAGTTGCAATTGCGACGTCTCTCGCCTCCATTATTTTCACTTCGACATCTTCAGCCAAAGCACATCATAAAAATGACAATGTTCCATGGCACATTGCTCCATGGGTGATGTTAGGTGTGGCAGTCGGCGCGTTGGGCAGTGGTTTTGCCGCAGTGATGTTGCCTGAAAAACTCGTCAGAATTATTTTTGTGGTTAGTGTTGTGGGCATTGCATTGAAAATGGCGTGGAGTTCCAGAAGACCGCCACAATCAACCAGAGCTATACCGCAAGGACCGATACTTGCGATGCTAACCTCGGTAACGGGGGCGCTGTCTGCAATGATTGGTATCGGCGGGGGAGCATTAATCGTCCCACTACTGACATTTTTCTCTGTTGATATGAAAAAAGCGATAGGATGTGCGTCTGCCAGTGGTATTGTTATCGCTATCTTTGGCTCCTTTGGCTATATCGCTTCTGGCAGCCAACATGTGGATATTGAGCATGGATTTTTAGGTTTTGTCTATTTACCGGCTTTGTTTGGTATAGTGGCAACTTCATGGTTTATGGCGCCTATTGGTGCTAAAGCTACGCACCACTTACCAGTCACAACGATTAAGAAAGTGTTTGCGGCGTTACTCATTGTTATCGCTGGCAATATGTTAATGAATTAAGGAAAGGCTATGGCTTTGCAGTTTCCACAGATAGACCCTGTGATTTTTTCCATCGGACCGTTAAGTGTTCGTTGGTATGGATTAATGTATTTAATCGGCTTTATGTTCGCCATGTGGTGGGCAGGGAAAGAAGCAAAAAAACCAAACTCTGGTTGGAATAAAGACCAAGTTGGCGACCTAGTTTTTTACTGTATGCTCGGTGTGATCTTGGGCGGGCGAATTGGTTACGTGTTGTTTTATCAATTCTCTCATTTTATTGAAAACCCGCTTTATTTGTTTAGGGTGGACCAAGGCGGTATGTCTTTCCATGGCGGTGCATTGGGCGTTATAACGGCAATTATCGTGTATGCGCTTAAAAACAAACGTTCGATTTTATCGGTAGGTGACTTTGTCGTTCCTATGGTGCCTGTTGGGCTTTTTGCTGGTCGTATCGGTAACTTCATTAATGGCGAATTATGGGGTCGCGTAACGGATGTTCCCTGGGCATTTATTTTCCCAACGGGCGGACCACAGCCGCGCCACCCATCACAACTTTATGAAGCGTTTTTTGAAGGGTTGGTATTGTTTGTGATGTTGGTATGGTTTAGGAAAAAACCGCGCCCAGCGGGCAGCGTAGCAGGTCTATTTTTAGCCGGTTACGGTGTCTTCCGCTTCTCAATCGAGTATTTCCGTGAACCAGATGCACATATTGGCTTATATGGTGGCTTTATTTCTCAAGGTCAGATCTTATCCCTCCCTATGGTGATTGCAGGCGCTATCCTTATGGTATGGGCATATAAGCGAGAAAGTAGCAACCCATCTAACGAGCAAGTTAAAAGTTAAAGAGTAGCGAACAATGAAGCAATATTTAGAACTGATGCGCCATGTGCGTGATAATGGCACAAAAAAAGAAGACCGCACTGGCACTGGCACAGTGAGTGTTTTTGGATACCAGATGCGCTTCAACTTGCAAGAAGGCTTTCCGCTTGTAACGACGAAAAAGTGTCATCTACGCTCGATTATCCACGAGCTACTTTGGTTCTTGCAAGGCGATACTAACATCAAATACCTAAAGGAAAATGGCGTTAGCATTTGGGATGGCTGGGCAACGGATGAAGGGGACTTAGGGCCAGTTTATGGCAGCCAGTGGCGCTCTTGGACGGGGCCAAATGGTGAAGTGATAGATCAAATCAAAGATGTTGTAGAGCAAATCAAAACCAACCCTGACTCTCGTCGCCTGATTGTGAGTGCTTGGAACCCTGCGCTTTTGCCTGATACTAACTATTCACCGAAAGAAAATGCAGCGATGGGCAAACAAGCGTTGCCACCTTGCCACACGTTATTTCAATTTTATGTACTAGATGGCAGGCTTTCTTGCCAGCTTTATCAGCGCAGTGCGGATATTTTCTTAGGTGTGCCCTTTAACATCGCAAGCTATGCGCTGTTAACGATGATGATTGCACAAGTTTGTGACTTAGAAGTGGGGGATTTTGTACATACCTTCGGCGATGCCCATTTATACCTAAACCACATGGAACAAGTTGAAGAGCAGCTAAGCCGAGCGCCGTTTGCGAAGCCGCAAATGCAGATCAACCCTCAAGTAAAAGACATATTTGGTTTTAAGTTTGAAGACTTTGAACTGGTGAACTACGAATGTCACCCGCATATAAAGGCACCGGTCGCGATTTAGGAGCATTTATGAAAGCCGTTATTCCAGTGGCGGGTCTTGGCACCCGCATGTTACCAGCAACGAAGGCCATTCCAAAAGAAATGCTGCCAATTGTCGATAAGCCTCTGATCCAGTATGTGGTAGATGAAGCAGCGGCCGCTGGCGTCAAAGAAATTGTCCTGGTAACCCATTCAAGTAAAAACTCAATTGAAAACCACTTTGATAAAAGCTTTGAGTTGGAAGCGACACTGGAAAAACGGGTTAAGCGTCAGCTGCTAGAAGAAGTACAATCTATATGCCCCAAAGGCGTTACGCTGATCCATGTGCGTCAAGGTGAGGCTCGTGGCCTTGGTCATGCCATCAATTGCGCTGCCCCTGTGATTGGCGATGAGCCCTTTGTGGTTATGCTGCCTGACGTATTAGTCGATGACGCTGCATGCGATCTAACAAAAGATAATCTTGCTGATATGATCGCGCGTTTTAAAGCGTCAGGTAATAGCCAAGTGATGGTAGAAGCGGTAGCGCCTGAACTCGTTTCTCAGTTTGGTATTGTGGACTTGGGAGGAGCAGCACTCGCGCAAGGAGAGTCAGGCGCGATGCAGTCTATTGTCGAAAAGCCTGAACAGCAAAGTGCACCTTCAAACTTAGCTGTTGTTGGTCGTTACGTGTTAAATAAATCTATTTGGCCACTTTTGGCAAAAACACCGCTAGGTGCTGGTGGTGAAATTCAATTGACCGATGCGATTGCCATGTTGATGGAGCGAGAGCAAGTTGATGCATACTCGCTACGTGGAAAAAGCCATGATTGCGGAAGTAAAATTGGCTATTTAAAAGCGATAGTTGAGCATGCGATGCGAAGAGAAGAGTATTCGACTGAGCTTGCTTCTCTTATCGATTCTATTGCAAAAAGTTAAATGTACCGATATTTGCGGTAAAAGCATTTGGTTATTTACCGCGATTTATGTACCATAGCAGAAAATGGATTTTTGTTATAACTTATTGTGAATATTCAGTTTTTTAAACTTATACTACTCGGCTCTGTAATCACCTTAGGTGGCTGTAGTCATTCAGTTCAACAGCCCTCGCAGTTAAGTGAGCAACAGCTCAAAAGTATTAAGCGATTGAGCTCGTTAGAAGAGGATCTCTCAAACCTGCTGACTTTGTTAGAGTCTCAAGCTAGCGTCGATAATATCCAAGCAGCATCGACTACTGACGTAGAGGTTAAGCGTTATTCCGCCAGTAAACAAAAGGCGAATCAAACGACTGGAATTCAACTCAAGTTGTTTCCAATATCCATCAATTCCATGCCTCAAGTTGAGCAACATCAAGCGCTATTAGCGGCAGTAAAGCGAAAGTTTCCTAGTATATTCTCTGAGGCAGAATTTCGAATTCAAGCATTTGAAATGTGGGATTGGGCAACAGTTTCTGGATTAAGATCAACTCAAGAAGCAAAAATCTACTGTAGACTATTTTCTATCCAAAGCATTGATTGTAGGAGATTAATGCTTTAATTTTTACTAAAGTTTTCCCATTTGGGAACGATAAACAATAAGTCACCAAAAAAATGGCATTGCGGTGATGATAAAAATGACTCCTAAAGGAATTTAAAGATGAAAACACTGATTAAATCTGCGCTTGTTGCAAGCTCTATTTCCGCTGCTTTACTTACTTCTTCAGCAATTGCTAAAGATACTGCCCGTCTTGAAGTTAAAGTAGAAGTTAAAAACTTATTTTCAGCGGAAGCTGGTGATCCGCTTGATTTCGGTATCATTCGAGTGCAGGGCGATGCAGCTGATGTCGCCACGATGAAGATTGAGGCGGATCCAACACTGACCGATCCTGAAATCAAGAATACTGGTGACGCAGTAATAAACCTTATTAGTACAGGTGGAGCAGGCTCTATCAATATCACTGATGCAGCGCCAAACACTGAGCTAACGATTACAGTTCCGGCCGCAACTACGGTTGATAGCGTGGGTAATGCCTCTTTTGATTTAAAGGATTTTGAGTTTTATGTGGTAAGTGGTGCACAGCCTAATAGTGAAGTGACAAACAACAAGTTTAGGGTTGATGCAAATGGTGCCGCAACGCTTTCCGTTGGTGCGACATTAAGTACGAAAGCACTTTCTGGAACAGATACGTATGGTGGTGGTGTATACACCAGTAAAGTTGATATCGAAATCGCTTACTAAAACATGTGGCGTTACATGGTACTGGCATTGCTTTTTGCCAGTCACTTGGCCAAAGCTCAAGATATATCGGTCGTTAAGAAATTGAGCTTTGGCACTATTGCGATTATTGACCAAAATAGCGCAGGCACTGTGACAATAGAACCTAATGTCAGGCCACAAACCTCAAGCAATATTCTATTCGTAGAGTTTGGTCATGCGGCAGAAATCCTCTTGACCGATTTTCCTCACAATCGCCAAATTAGCGTCCAATCTACCATTTACAACGACTGGTTTGGATATTGGAATCTTGGTGCATCCGATGCCTTCCAATTGACAGAGCTGTATCACGAGAAGGCGATTTACACCGATAGTGTTGGGTCTGGTGAGTTTAAGGTCGGTGGTCAATTGCGCTTTGCTGGCAATGGTAAATCGCTATCGGATGGAGTGCAAACCTTGAACGTTGAAATAACTTTGTCTTACTAAATTATGAATAAATTAATATTAACGCTGCTTTTGTTTTGTTGCTGTAAAGTAAGCGCCAATCTGATGATCACCCCAACACGGGTTGCTTTCGAAGAGCGTCAGAGAATTGAGAGGGTTACAATCATTAATAATGGTGATGTGACCAAATCTTATCGACTTGAATTTCAAGAGAAGCTAGCACTTAAAGAAGGTGGTTATGCCAACTTTGCCGAGCAAAAAATGAACCCTATGGCTGCAAGCCATTTCATTCGTATTTCACCTAGGCAAGTAACACTAGGGCCTGGTGAGCGTCAGGTAATAAAGCTGGCTGTGCGCAGAAAGGCGAATATGGAACAAGGAGAGTATCGCTCACATTTGCTTTTTAGGGAGCTGCCGAATAATAAAGGCAAGCTGCAAGAAGGTATCAATATTGACGTGCTGATGAGCTATAGCATTCCGGTGATGCTACGAGTTGGCGATGCGAACCCGCAAGTACAGCTTGAGGATGTCATTGTAAGCAACGCGAAAAATGGTCGTCAGGCAATTACGGTACTACTTAATCGAACTGGGAAATATAGTAGCTTTGGCGAATTATCCGCTTATTGGCAGGGGAAAAATGACGTTAAACCGGTGCGGATCGGAGTATTAAATAAGTTTGCCGTATATCCAGAGCTTAATCAAAGGAGTGTAGAATTCTCGATAGACCCTGCAATTAAGCTTGGGCCATCAGGCAAGGTCTTAATCAAGTATGTGGGTGATGAGGAGTACACTGACCGTACCTTTGTAGATGATTCGGTATCTTTGTAGTTTAGGGTAAGCGAACGTAATGAGAGCCCCCGCTATTTGGCGCGCGTTACTAATTGGCATACTATGCTATCAACCTGCTATGGCATCGCAGGTTGATACTTTGCAACAGCTATTAGAACGGGTTGAACGAGTGAAAGCAAAACTTGCGATACAGCAAAGTGAGCGGGAGGTCTCTCGGGTTGATGTTGGTACGGAACTGTTTTTATCCGCTTATAAAGGAAATTTATATTTAGGTGAAGTGATCGCGGTGACGTCGGAACAAGGCGTCAATGTGGAACTCTTGAGCTTGTTTTCAGCTTTGGGCTTTGTGGTATCAGAAGATGTATCAGGAACTTTTGATGGCTGGTTCTTCACACCTGAAAACACCTTTAGTCTTAATGCCAAAGCGCATTTAGTTGAGAGCAAAGGGCAGCGAACGCAATTGAGTGATAAGGAGGTTCAGGTTATCAATGGTGAGGTATTTCTCGCCGATTATATCGTTGCGACCTTATTCGATGTGAGCCTGTTTACCGATATACAGGATTTATCTCTTACGGTTAAAAGTAGGCAAATTCTGCCAATAGAAGCACAGCAACAGCGATTAGGAAGAGAAGTTGTCAGGTTTGACCGCAATGCCAGCGCAACATTACCGTGGCGACCAAGTCCTTATCAAAGCATCGGTAAACCAGTGCTGGATGCTCAGATAAATGCGCAGGTGACTGAAGACATTAGTCAGACGTCTTATTCCCTTTTTGGTTCGCAAGACATCGCCTATTGGCAAGCTCAGTATTTTATTGCTGGTAGAGAGGGAGATGTGATTAATCGCTCACGATTATCCCTAAACCGTGCTTCTAAAAAAGCCGATGTTTTACCGTTTGGCAACTTTACCAAGGTATCGCTCGGTGATGTACAGAGTGTTCAAGTTGGAGTTGATGCGCTAAATGAAGAAGGGCGAGGAGTGAACTTCAGTAACGCGCCGTTAGATAGCCGCACTAACCGTCAGCGCATTGTCATCTCAGGTCCTGTTCAGGTAGGGTGGGACGTAGAGCTTTATCGAAATGGCTTGCTAATAGGGCAAGAAAATAATGTTCAATCTGGGCGCTATGAGTTTGAAAATATTGATTTACTATTTGGTGAAAATACCTTTGAACTGGTGATGTATGGAGGGCAAGGTCAAGTATCAAAAGAAGTGCAGACCTATTATGTTGAACAGAGCACCGTAAACGAAGGCGAAGGCTTTTTTGCCGTATCAATTACTGAGACGGGCAAAAGTATACTGGGCGACAAGACTGCGGTATCAGGAGCATCAAGCTGGCAAATAAATGGTCGATTTGACTACGGTCTTACTAAAAACTTTGCGGTGTATGCAGGCTTGCAGCATCGTCAAGGTGTAAAAAATAGCGCCTCAGAACAATACTTTTCTACAGGGTTTAACACCAATATTAATAAACGACTATTACTGGATGTTGACTATAATAAGAGCGAAGCGAACCAACGTCTCTCTGCAAATACTCGAACCCGTCTATTTGGCCAGCAGGTAGGTGCTAAATTTGAGCTAAAGGAAGATTTAGAACGGGATGAAAATGCGACCGAGATAAAATTAACGGCGGCGGGAGATTGGTCTCTTTTTGATGCCGCTAAAATTTACTATCGTGCTGAATACTTTCAGCTTAATAGAGCTAATATAGACACCACCGAGCAAGCGTCGCTGCTGTTTAGCACGGGGAATTATTGGGGCACTTTCAGTAACCAATTTGTGTGGCAAGCGCAGACAGATCAAGCCAGCGATGTGAGTGGCTACTTGCGCTGGCAGCGAAGGATTTTTGGGATATATAGTCGTTTTACTACTTGGTATGACATAGAACCTGCTAATGAAATTACAGCTGCTGAGCTAGAGTTGAGCAAAGCGCTAAGTCCTGAGCTTGATCTTGGCATTACCTTATACAAAGACTTTGCTGCGGAATACTATAAAACCGAACTTGGATTGAGCTGGAACCATGATAAGTTTCGGTTGTTAACAGACTTGCAATACGATAACGATGATAACTGGCAACTAGGCCTCTCTGGACAAGTAAGTATTGGAGCAGGCGAAACCGTAGATCAGGTTTTTTTAACTGGCAAACGCTTGTCGCAGTTTGGCTCTTTGATGATTCGTGCTTTTATCGACCAAAATAATAACGGCTATCTTGACGATGGGGAGTTACCGCTGAAGGGGGTAACTATAAAAGCATTGCAAAACTTTGCACAAGGTAAAACTGACGACGACGGTGTGGCTCTATTACCCGCAATGGTTAATTACAAACGAACAGATATTATTGTTGACAAAGAAACGATCCCTGAACCCTTTTTAATTCCCGCTAATGATGGCTTTTCATTCACTCCAAGACCCGGTCATATTGAATATGTTGAAATACCATTTGTAAACTCGTCGGAAGTTGAAGGTATTGTTGAAATCAATGAGGGTACTGAGCGCCGACCTGCAGGATTCACTACCGTGAGTTTACTTGATGAAACGGGTAACGAAGTCGCGCGCACTCAGACGGCATATGACGGCTACTATGTATTTACTGGTTTGAAGCCTGGGACTTACCGTACAGCAATAAGTGATGCGAAAAGGCTCGCGGTAGCCAGTACTCAACAGATAGAAGTGGAGTTAAGTGCAGAGGGAGACTTGCTGCTTGATGTAAATCACGAATTACAACGACAGCGCGCAACCACGCGAGAGTTTGCTGTAGTTGGACGCTTCAAGACATTAACGATATTAAAAGTGTACGCGGCGATTTTGGCTAAGCGTTATCCCGCGTTATTAAGCGGTGGTTTTGGGTATGCGGAACAAGAAGGCGACGCCACTTATTTACTTATATTAAGAGATGACGCCACACAAAATGCGGCAAATATTTGCCAAAATCTACTTCCCTTCAAAGTTTCTTGCACGGTGGAAGCCTTAACTATTTATGAAAGAGAAAACAATGCAATCAATTAAGTGGCATCTCATTATGCTCAGTTTCGTTGCGTTAAGTGGTTGCCAAGCAACTGCGAGCAAGAGTCAACTTGACTCATTACAAATGAAGAAGCAGATATCTTTATTGGAACAGCAGGTAAGCACCTTACAACAAGAAGTAGAACAGCTCAGAGCGCTAAAACAGCAGGTTGCTAGGTTTGAAGAAGTGCAGGAAGATTTAGATGTTATTGCGATGCAGCTATCAAATTCGCTTGCAAAGCAAAAGCATGCTGAGCTTTTCGCAGAGCAACCCGAGCAAGTGATAGAGCAAAAAACAAAGCCCACCGAGAAACAAAAACAGCCTGTCGAGATAGCTGAATTCGCAATTCAATTGGCCTCTACAACGGAATATACCAAGCTTAGGCAAACCTACGAGCAACTCAAGGATAAGTTACCGCAAGACTTTGCAACAAGCGAAGTGAATATCGAGCAAATAGATATTCAAAATACGAAATATTATCGGCTCAAATTAGGTGCATTTGCAGATAAGGCCTCTGCATATAAAGGTTGCCAGCAACTTAAGCGTGCAGGTTTAAGCTGTTTGGTTAGCCATTACACCAGTCATCGACTTTAAAACTTGGTGCGTATTTTGCATTTTATCCAATAAGTTTATCGTGGGCTTGGTGAAATGAAATATCTAGCACTCATAGTGATTATGTTGTTGGCAGGGTGTACAAACAGCCAACAGGTCGGCAAAAGAGAAGCGACCCAGCAGCAAGAAATCTTACCTGACTTAGATGGGTTTGGCGCTCAGTTAGCCGCGGAACTCGGGCAGTATGTACGGCCGTTCAAGCCGAACTCAACGGTTGCTGTGACAAGTTTTTTTAAGGCTAATCAGCTGGATGATACCGTTGCTGGGCAAGGTTCAGGTTTGAGCGTGGCCTTGCAAGAATCCCTCATGACCCATTTAAGTCAAATGGGGGCCGATGTCGTGGAATATCGACTCAGAAACGCTTTATCTTTACAAAGTTCTGCCGATAGTATGTTAAGTCGAGAATTGAATGTGCTGAATCAGCGCCAGAAAATTGACCTCGTGGTGGTCGGGACAATCGTAGAAAGTCGTGATACCTATTTGGTCAATGCGCGGCTGGTTGATACGTTACATAATCGAGCCGTCTCAGCCGCATCAATCAGCATTCCAAAAGCTGTTATGTGGGGTACGGAGCGTGTCACAAATCGTGACGGTCAGATTATACGGAGCCAATATTAGTGGAGATGAAAGTAATGAAAAAAGTATTAAGTTTGGTTTTGCCGCTTTCATTGATGGTTGGCTGTGCTCAGAGTAACTTTTTTGCGGTGGATAATGCTCAGGCTGAGCCCGTGCGTAATGGCTTTGAAAAATCTTCGATGTATCAAAGTAATCCAAACGGTATGAAACAATTCTCTGTTTCTCAGCAAATGGCTGGTAAAAATGTCACTCACTATGTCCAGTCTATTATGCAAGACATGGTTGCAAACTTGAAACACGTGAATGAGAAAACGCCGGTAGCAGTGACAAGCTTTGTATTTTTAGATAAAGAATTTGATAAAGGTTCCTTGCTGGGTAACCAGTTGGCAGAAAGCTTTATCCATGAGCTTCATGCATTTGGGATCCCTGTTGTGGACTTTAAAACAACAGACTATATCCGGGTGACACCTGAAGGCGATTTCATTTTTAGCCGTGACTTTTTAGAGCTATCTGACGACCATCCTTTTTTGTATGTGCTAGGTGGTACTTTGGTGAATCATCAGGGCGGGGTTATGGTTAATGCCAGAGTGGTTGGGCTTAGAAGTAAAAGTGTCGTGGGTTCTGCTCAAGGCTTTTTACCGCAAAACGTAGTTAACGCCCTACAAGATGGTGCGGCATACGATGGCATTCGTATAGAGCGTGCGAACTAATTCGGAGGCGATGATGAAAAATGTAGTGCTATTCGCGACGACACTTGCATTACTCGGTGGCTGCGAAATGACAAAACAAACGGCTTCCGAACCTACAGAAACGCAGCAATCCGACATGGAAATATTGTATGCCATGATGGAAGAGCAAGAGCGTAATGAAGATTCACAAGCCTCGGTATTGCAAGATATTGGTTTCGTTAGCTATCGTCATCGCAAAGAAATTGCTAACTACGCCAATCAAATTGCGTTGGAACTGTCAGATACTGTATTAGGGCAAAAGCCTGAGTCGATAGCGGTAGCCAGTTTTGTCAACTTTAATGAATCATTAAGGGATACAAACCAGCTAGGAAACCAATTGGCTGAGTCCTTAATGCATCAAATGCAAAAGCTAGGTTATCAAGCGTTAGACTTTAAAGCATTGGGGAAAATTGAAGTGACATCCAGTGGCGACTTGACTTTTTCGCGTAACGCAAGCCGCTTGAAAAACACGCAATCTCCCAGCCATTTGCTCACAGGCACTATGGTTTACCGTCCACGAGGCGTGGAGGTAAATGCAAGATTGTTAGAGTTTAACACCAACTTAGTGATAGCAAGCACGGTGGTGACCATCCCGTATTTTATCCTTGATGATCAGGCAACCGCTGCAAGGTAGTACTTCAAATAGCGGTTTTTAGAAGAAAATACCGTTTAGGTTTTATTAAACGAAGAACTATCCTACTTCTTATTCACACCTCAAGTGAAGTAACTGATAGCGCAGTAGTGGGTCTTAACTGCTGCGTATTCACCTACTGAACCAGCTCATTTATTACCGCGAATAAATTGACTATTAATCTTTAAAAGTTCATTAAGATCAGTATACTAAAGTGAAGTCACTGAGATGCAGTACAACAGAGAATCGACAACTCCAGACTTTCATGGGTATTAAGTAATGCAGATCCCGCTAGTGAAGGTCAAAAAAAGCGATCGTTATCTGACTTTAGAGATTGTCCCCATAGTTTAATGGATAAAACAAGGCCCTCCTAAGGCTTAGATGTAGGTTCGATTCCTACTGGGGACGCCATTGGTATCACTTTTGCGTGGAATTACCAAAGTAAATGGGCGGCGGAAGCATGATGTAGAGTGTGTAAAGTCGTCGAAAATCTTGTCTGCGTCATAGGTAGTCTTAACCTTACAGTTCAAACTCATTTTCATTTTCTATTTGAATTTCAACCAAATCATTAATTTGCACATTGTGAAGTGGGCGATTACTGATATTTACCGCAATGGCGTTTTGCGCATTCACCTGGATCACTTGCAGTTTATTAATGGTTTTAATTTGATGCATAAATATTTTACCATCGACATTAGTCAGCGGATTACTATGCGCTACGTTAAGGATCTGGCCATTCTCTAAGCCATGCATGCGGCCCAAATTAATAACGACTTGTTCATCATCGATATGTAGGATTTTGCCGTTGGTTGGTAAGCAGGCCACCGCTGCGTTTAAATCAGTTGCGATTTGTGTCAGCGTGGTTTGGATCTCATCAGCATAATCTGTCTGCCAAAAGCGCTCACTGTACACATCAATTAATTTGGTCTTCTTAAACGGCCACACGCCTTGAGTGGCATATTGCTTTTGCCACACCCTTTCATGAGAAAGTGCATCAAACAGCGCAAAGTCTACCTTGAAGCTTCTTAAATATTTATCACTTTGCCAAAATGCGAAGTCGCTATTAAGTTTATCGACACCTGCAATATCAGTAATTTGACTCAGTAATACAAATTGGCTGTTCGTATTTGCCGTAATGGTCTCGATTAGCTGTTCATTATAATCAAACCGCTGGCTGAAAAAGCGGTTAACGTCTATGGTCTGTGCGAAATAAGGAACAGGTTCTAAGCTCAACTTTTGTTCAGACATTGTCTGGTATAGGCGCTCGCTCACCGCTTTATTTATGTCAAAAATTTGACCTAGTGTTGCTTGGTGTTTATTTTTTAACTGACTTTGTGTGACTGCAACCTGTTTGTCGTAAGCACTAGTAGGGCACTGAGCACTCTGTGGGGTAATATCGATATGTAATGTCACCTGCCATGAGTCACCAACTTTTGCTTCAGCAATTACGTTGGCACTTTGGATTTCAGCATTTGAGCGGATCTTAAGTTGATCTTGGGTGAGTACACCATCGGTGACGGTTTGCACACTACTCACCGAAGCGCCAGAAAACAGCAAAGCTTGTGTGATGGCGTCATTTACCGCCTTTCTTTTGGCTTTTTGATGGTCGCCATTTTTAACGTCAGCTATGCCGGTAACTTCAAACCATTCAGCATAAGCGGGATTAGTTAAGGTGATACACAACAATGATAGACTGGTCGCGAATTGCTTTTTCATGTTTAAATGCCCAGATCAAAAACTACCCTTTAACTCAGCAATACCTGTGCCAAATTTTGGCAAGGTTCGTGCATAATCATATTTTATGAAAGTTAATTTTATTTATTGCCAATACTCGATGAAACCACAACAACCCTTGCGAGACCAAGATGCTGGGGAAGCGTTAAATTTTGATTGGTATTTATTGTAGCGGAGTGTAGTGAAATGCGTATCACTAATTCTATCAGTTCAGTTGTTATGGTTTGTTCGCTAGCAGGGCTCAGCGGCTGTTCAAGCCTCGTTGATAAGCATATTGAATATGAAACAGTGCAACCGGAAACTTTTCCTGTTTTACGGGCTGTGGGGTACGCTCCTTTGAGTGCTCAGCCGGGTAAAACTGCGGGTGAGAAGCAGCTAATGGCCATTAAAGTCTCAAAATTAGAAGCCTATCGTGAATTGGCTGAGCAACTGTATGGCCAGAATTTGACATCCACGATTACGGTAAAAGGAGCGGTTGCGCAAAACGACGGTCTTAAGGGCCAAGTAAATGGACTTGTTCGTGGGGCTAAGGTGCTGAAAAGTTACGCAGTTGGTGATACTTACGCGACGGAGTTAGAGCTTGATATGAAACGCGTTTATGATTTGTATATTACTCAAGTCAAGCCGCAGAAAATTAAGAAGATATCTTATAGCTTTAAGTAAGCACTCATCACATATTGCTTACTTAATGCGCTTCACTTCGATTGTTCCTCAATACTAAAATACGACAGGCGTGGCTACGCCTTTAGGTTACGTACCAATTCACTGTCGCTACTTTTCACGCTGCCATCTTGACCATATGTAATTGAAGTTGGTGCGCCAATTAAGATCCCTTTTAGTTCACGTGTGCTTACATTAGCCTGATGAGCCGTTTTAGCATTGATTTCATTTTTGGTTTGGCACTCACTGAGTAGTGCTCGCACTTTAGCAACGAGCGGGGCTACTTCACTGCTTTCAAAGACGTGAGACTCAGTTTTTGACAATTCATTGTCGAGCTTTTGCAGTTTTGAAATGAGAGTTAGCTTTTCACGAGCGATTTCTTTTAAGTTGTCGCCACGCCGAGACGCGAGCTCGTCAAGCTCACGAGCCAGAAGCTGGGTCATCGCTTCTAGCGTCGAGATTTGTTCTGAAAGTTTGTGGTGGCAGAGCCGAACCAAATCATCCATATATTTCGAACTCAAATGCAGCTATGTTTTTGGCTAGTTTTTCCGCGTCAACTTGATACTTGCCTTCTGCAATCGCTTTTTTCAGTTCTTCGACTTTCTTGTCGTCAAAGCCTGATGACTGCTGCGCTTTTTCGTTGACCGTTTTCAGCTGTTGCGCTTGTGGAGTCAGGCTCACTGAATCCGCAGCTGCTTTCGGTGTAGCTGGTGATTTAACTGACGCACTATTAGCATCATTTCTTTGCAATTCAGCCTTCTGTTGCTTAACATTATTAGCAACGGATGTAGACTGATTCTGACCGTTAACTTGATTAACCATGATTGTAGACCCAATAAAATTATACTCTCAGCCTTGTTATCGGCGTTTAATAGTATTACTTTAGCAAATTTTTTATAAATTCACCTCTACTGTTTCCACTTCTATTACTCTAGCACGTAAGGTTTTGCCAGAGCGAGCGTTTTTAATATTAATAAGTTCACCACGGTTGCCATCTTGCTGCGCTTCTCCTTGAGTTTTGATCACAAGCCCACCTGATTTAGCAATAATCGTCACCGTATCGCCTTTGCAGACCATACAAATATGAGCCTGAGTAAAGGCTTGACCTTCTCTGATATTACGTTTGCTTCTACTGCCTATTAGTATCGACTTATCTTCTATATAGGAAACCCTACGAAAACGTTTCGGCTGATACTCTATTTTCACATCGTCATCCTGAATAACACGGCCTTTTTCTAACATGGTCGCGCTAACTAAAATAGGGAAGAGGTGATCGATACGCACGTGGACGTATTGAGTCCAGCTGAGGGTATCGTTGCATCTAATTTGTACAGTCACTTGAGTGTCAAAAGGCGGAGTCATTGCTGTACTATATTGCAACGGTGATTGACAATCCCTTGCTGGAATTCTTGAATCAAGTGGTATAGCAGTTAGTGATAGCTGGCTGTCGGGATCTTGCTCTACATTTGGTTCAACAAATTCTATTGCGCTTTGTTCTAAAGTTTTGTTGTCATATTGCTGACAATAACCATAGTCAACGCCTATAAAATAAGCGAACAAACAAAAAAACTGAATGTAATGGGTTTTTTTTAACAAACTCATGATGTTTCGACTATGCTTATGGGGTGAAACAAGGTATAAAGATTCTGCTTTAATAACTGCACCTAATCAAGGGTGGTAAACCATATCAGAGTCGAAGCAAAGATCGTTCCGATTAGCGGTTTATACAGTAGGAGATTGAAATGGCAGGTATTTTAGACTCGGTTAACCAACGTACACAGCTGGTTGGACAAAACCGTCTCGAGCTATTACTTTTTCGACTTCAAGGTCGACAGCGCTTCGGCATTAACGTTTTCAAAGTCCGAGAAGTGCTTCAATGTCCAGCATTGACAAGCATGCCCAAGTCAAACCCTTTGATTCGAGGGGTTGCTCATATTCGAGGCCAAACAATATCCGTAATTGACATGTCACTTGCGGTTGGTGGGCCTCCTATTCAAGATATTCGCAATTGTTTTATTGTAATTGCGGAATACAACCGTTCAGTTCAAGGCTTTTTAGTCAGTGCGGTAGAACGCATTGTGAATATGAACTGGGAAAAAATAATGCCCCCGCCATCTGGGGCAGGCCGTTATTCCTATTTGACAGCGGTTACAGAAATTGAAAACGAGCTAGTTGAAATATTAGACGTAGAAAAGATCCTCAATGAAATTTGCCCGATCAACACGGAAGTCAGTGCTGACATTGTCTCTGATGGTGAAATGCAAAAAGATTTAGGCGAACGTATTGTCTTTATCGCTGATGACTCTGCGGTTGCTCGTAATCAGGTCAAACGTGCATTGGAGCCATTAGGTGTTCAGACTGAGCTGGCAAAGAATGGTAAAGAAGCACTTATCAGGCTTCGTGAAATTGCCGAAATGGACTGTCAAAATAATGTCACCGAGCGAGTTGGGCTATTGATTTCTGACGTTGAAATGCCAGAAATGGATGGTTATACGCTAACGGCTGAAATAAAAGCTGATCCAAAATTAGCGCCATTGCATGTGATACTCCATACTTCACTGAGTGGTGTATTTAATCAGGCCATGATTGAGAAGGTTGGCGCTGATGATTTTATTGCTAAGTTTAACCCAGATGAATTAGCTTCAGCGGTTAAAAAATGGGTTCATTGTGATTAAAGCTGGTGGTAGCACTTGGAAAATAAGCATTTAGAGCAAAAAGAGTACGACCAATTTAGAACCTTTTTGGAGCAACAGTGCGGTATTGTACTGGGTGACAATAAATTGTACTTGGTCAAAAGCCGACTCGCTCCTCTGATGGCTCGCTTTGGTGTGGAAACACTATCGTCTTTAGTAGCTAAAACACTCAGTCCCCATGAGCGGCAATTGCGTGCCGCTGTGGTGGATGCGATGACAACGAATGAAACACTTTGGTTTAGGGATACTTATCCGTTCGAGCTAATTAAATCGAAAATCTTACCAGAGTTTAAAGACTTGAGACGTCCAGTTAAGATTTGGTCGGCGGCAAGTTCATCAGGACAAGAGCCATATTCAATTGCGATGTCTGCGAGTGAATATGTGAGTAAAAGCCCAGGCGCGCTGAAAATGGGTGTTCAGATCGTTGGTACAGACATTTCTAACACGATGCTTGATATGTGTAAGAATGCTGAATATGACGCGTTGGCGTTGGCGAGAGGGTTGTCGCCTGAGCGCAGAAAGAAGTTTTTTATGGATAGCGGTAATGGAATGGCTAAGGTAGTTGAACCTATCCGTAAAATGGTCAGCTTTAGACATTTAAACTTGCTAGATTCTTACGCGTTGATGGGTAAGTTTGATGTTATTTTCTGCCGTAACGTCCTGATCTATTTTTCACCTGAAGTGAAAGCCAAAATCATTTCGCAATTTGCTCAGTCGTTAAACCCGAATGGCTATTTGTTTTTAGGGGCGTCGGAATCGATGGCGGGGTTGAGTGACGACTTTAATATGATCCGTTGTAATCCTGGGATTATCTATCAGAAAAAGACTTAATACTCACATATAGCGGCAGGGATAGTCGCTATAGCTAGTATTTGCAATGTGTAACGTAATTCTAATAACCATCTCCTACCTTTTAGCCTCAAATTGCTTCAGCCAAGTTGTCAATTATTCGAATATTTGCTCTTATTTACGTTACCGACTCAACACTGATTCAAGTTTAATTATTCCTAAAATATAGTTTAATTGTATGAAATTTAAGGGATAAATTTAACATTAAAACTGGCCTAAAGATTGCTTTGTCATACCTGAGTCAATTTTTTGGAGTCAGATAATGGCAATTAGTTTCGATAAAGCGTTGGGTATACATCAGCATACTATGCTGCTTCGCTCACAACGCGCTGAAATTCTAGCAAGCAATATCGCAAACGCAGACACTCCAGGATACAAAGCTAAAGATATCGACTTTGCTAGTGCTTTGAAAGCGGCAAAGACAATGCAAAGAAGCGGCAATGATATGGTTAGAACAGATGCAAAACACCTCAGTGGTGGTACTAAAATGAGTAACTCATCTGAACTATATCGTTCGCCAAATCAAGCAGATACAGGTGATGGTAACTCAGTAGATATACAAGTGGAACGAAATTTGTATGTACAGAATGCATTAGAGTACCAAGCCAGTTTGCAATTTCTTGGTGGTAAGTTCAGTGGCCTTAAGAAGGCACTCGGCGGACAAGGGGCATAATTATGAGTTTATATAACGTTTTCGATATTGCGGGTTCAGGGATGAGTGCACAGAATGTGCGACTAAATACCACCGCAAGTAATATCTCGAACGCAAACTCAGTGAGTTCTAGTCAAGATAATGTTTATCGCGCTAGACACCCTGTATTTGCCGCTGAACTTTCCAAAGCTTCAGCTTCCCAGAGCAATGTCGCGGGATCGTCAGTTGGAGTAAAAGTATTAGGTGTGGTTGAGAGCGATAAGCCGCTTCAAGTTGAATATAACCCAAACCACCCAAGTGCTGACGCAAATGGCTACATTTATAAACCGAATGTGAATGTGGTAGAGGAGATGGCAAACATGATTTCTGCTTCTCGCTCTTACCAAACCAATGTTCAAGTTGCAGATGCTGCAAAGCAAATGCTTAGTAAAACATTGCAACTAGGCCAGCGCTAAATTGGGAGTAACAGCTGATGAGTAATAATGTAAATGCCACTTCTTCAACGGGTGTAGATTCACTCTACTGGGACAGGCAGAAACAGGCCGAGGAGAAAAAGCCCAGAGATGAGCTATCGCAAGAAGATTTCTTCTCGCTGCTTACTCAACAGCTCTCTTTCCAAGATCCAAGTAAGCCTGCGGACAACGATCAAATGATCGCGCAGATGACAAGTTTTACCATGGCCGAGGGGATCTCAAAGTTAAATGAGAACTTTGACTCGTTAGCTGCATCGATGACTTCTAACTCGGCGCTTCAAGCATCAACGCTGATTGGTAAGAAAGCATTACTCGAATCAACGACGTTAGAACATGGTGACGATGCACTTACAAAAGGTTCTGTGATTGTACAGGAACCAGTTCAGAATCTATCAGTGGGTATCTATGATGAATCTGGAGCGCTTGTAAAGACGCTTGAATTTGGCGAACAAAGTGTGGGCGCTGTGCGATTCGATTGGGATGGTAAAAATAAAGACGGTGAGATGATGCCTCCAGGTGAATACACCATAAAAGCGGAGGGTATGATTGAAGGTGAATATCAAACTTTACCGTCGGCCACATTTAGAAATATAGACAGTGTTAATGTTAATGGTGCTAACGGCATCGTCATTAATACCAAAGAAGGCGCGGTGCGCTTAACTGATATTGCTGAAATAGCATAGTAGTTTTAAAGAATTAACCTTAAGAACTTAGAGGTGAGAGTATGAGTTTCAATATAGCACTGACAGGTATTGCCGCCGCGCAAAAAGACTTGGACGTAACAGCAAATAACATTGCTAACGTGAACACGACGGGTTTTAAAGAGTCTCGCGCAGAATTTGCTGATGTTTACGCGTCTTCGGTTTTTAGCTCTGGCAAAACGAAAAATGGCGATGGTGTACAAACTACCATGGTTGCACAGCAGTTTCACCAAGGATCATTAAAGTTTACGCAAAACTCGCTAGACTTGGCGATTGAGGGCGAAGGCTATTTTGCCATGTCAAACTCGCTCCAGTCACAAGATTTCACCTATTCTCGAGCGGGTGCATTTAAGCTCAACAAAGACAACTTTATCGTGAATGCTAAGGGTGATTACTTGCAAGGCTTTCCAGTCGATCCATCTACAGGTGATACCACGTCTTTGAGTTTAAGCACAACATCACCCGTTCAAATTCCAGATGCATCAGGTTCTCCTCGTGCAACATCGCAAATCTATACCTCGTTTAACCTAGATGCGACTGCGCAACCACCTACGATTGCTTTTGATCCTGAGCAACGTGCCTCATATAATTCAAGAACAGCAATTACGGTATATGACTCGTTGGGTGAATCACATACATTGCAGTTATTCTTCAGAAAAACAGCGGATAATGAGTGGTCTACTTACGCAACAATGGACGATAAACCTTTTAACCATAATGCGCAGCAAATTGATCCAGCAGCAACACCACCTGTTCCTTATACGCCAGTTAGTGT
Source organism: Pseudoalteromonas sp. Of11M-6 (assembly GCF_022347905.1). Lineage (NCBI taxonomy): Bacteria > Pseudomonadati > Pseudomonadota > Gammaproteobacteria > Alteromonadales > Pseudoalteromonadaceae > Pseudoalteromonas > Pseudoalteromonas sp. Of11M-6. The sequence continues at coordinate 44,669 of NZ_JAKRFW010000004.1, forward strand.
GTTCCGTTTCGATGCTAGCGGTATTCCATCACAGACGGCTGCCGATCCTTCAGCTACGCCGCTTGTTTTTAACAACAATACTGGCTCGACATTTAACCCCTTAAGTCTTGCTGGACCTCAAGATGCAGTTGACCCAACTATCGGTATGTCAAACTTGCTTGATAACGGTGCAACTTTTCCGAATGATATTGTTGTTAACTGGCGTGATGAAGCAAATACTGCTCAAAAGCTACCAACGCAATATTCATCGGGTCGATTTGAAGTAAAAGCATTGGAGCAAGACGGTGCGACCGTTGGCCGTTTAGCAGGTATTGATATTGGTACTGATGGTAAAGTTGTGGCTTCATATACTAACGGCGACTCAACGTTCTTAGGGCAAGTCGCGCTAGTACGCTTCCCGAATTCTCAAGGCCTTCAGGCGATTGGTAATACTGAGTGGAAGAAGAGCCTATCTTCTGGTGAACCACTTGCAGGCGAGCCAAACACAGGTACTCTCGGTGGTATTAGTTCATCTGCGTTAGAGCAATCGAACGTCAACCTCACAAACGAGTTAGTTGACCTTATCAGCGCCCAACGTAACTTCCAAGCGAACTCTCGAGCGCTTGAGGTTAACTCAACATTACAACAAAATATATTACAGATCCGATAATATATTATGCCCTCCAAAGGCTGCTACAAAGGCAGCCTTTTTTATGTCCGTCAAAAACATCTCGTCACTTTGGCACTGTGCTTGCATTAACTAGACTAAGTTTGAATTTTATAGGTCATCGTCATGGATAAAATGGTGTATATCGCAATGTCAGGCGCTAAGCAAAGCTTACGTGGTGTGGCACTTAAGGCGAATAACCTTGCTAATGCCAATACGACTGGCTTCAAAGCAGATTTTGCTCAAGCGCGCTCAATGCAGGCGTTTGGTGAAGGGTTACCTACACGGGTTTTTGCTATGCAAGAACGCCCAGGGACCAATATGACCGGTGGCGCAATCGTTGAAACTGGCCGTGAGCTAGATATTGCAGTAGATGATAAATCATGGATCAGTGTTGTTGATGCCTCGGGTGAAGAAGCTTACACCAAAGTCGGCACGCTCAATATTCGTAATGACGGTGCGTTGGTCACAGCTCATGGGCGTCAACTTATTGGCGAAGGTGGACCTATTGTCTTACCTATCCCCGTTGATAAAGTGGTGTTTAGTGACGATGGCTCTATTCAAGTGCGTCCACAAGGCGCTCCTGCTAACTTTCTTGAAGTGGTTGATCGGCTGAAAATTATTGAAGCAGATAATAATAAGCTGCAAAAAGGCAATGACGGCCTTTATAGACCAAAAGAAGATAAGCTAGAAGATGGGATCTGTGGCTTTTGTGAAATATCACCAACCGCAAAAGTGATGAGTGGCTTCTTAGAGATGTCCAACGTCAATCCCGTTCATGAGATGGTGGATATGATCAACCATCAAAGACAATTTGAAATGCAAATTAAGCTGATGAAAACAGCTGAAGAAATAGATGAGCGACACACTTCGCTCCTACGCATAGTTTAAGAGTGAGGTAGAGATCATGAATCCGGCATTGTGGATAAGTAAAACAGGCTTAGATGCTCAGCAAACTGATATTTCAGTTATTTCGAACAACTTGGCGAACGCCAGTACCGTCGGCTACAAAAAGAGTCGGGCGATATTCGAAGACTTATTATATCAAAACATCAATCAGCCAGGTGGCCGCAGCTCTCAAGATACAGAATTACCGTCTGGTTTGATGCTTGGTGCAGGTGCCAAAGTAGTCGCCAACCAAAAGAACTTTTCTCAAGGTAATATGTTAAGTACCGAAAACTCTTTGGATTGGATGATCCAAGGCCCGGGCTTCTTTGAGATTCAGATGCCAGATGGCACAACTGCGTATTCAAGAAACGGTCAGTTCACGACGGATGAAGAAGGTCGAATTGTTACCTCAGGTGCGGGTTTTCCTGTGTTACCTGAGATGAACGTACCCGACGATGCGCAGTCAATTACTATTTCTCAAGATGGTGAAGTATCGGTGCGCGTTGCAGGACAAGCTGAAAACGTTGTTATCGGACAGTTGACGATCAGTGACTTTATTAATCCATCAGGTCTTGAACCGATTGGACAAAACTTGTACACAGAAACTGCGGTAAGTGGTGCACCAGTACAAGGTAATCCAAGCGTTGAAGGGCTAGGTAAGATTGTGCAAGGCGCACTTGAAACGTCAAACGTTAATGTGACCGAAGAGCTTGTAAATCTAATTGAGACACAACGCGTGTATGAGATGAACTCAAAAGTGATTTCAACGGTAGATCAGATGCTGAGCTACATTAATCAACAGCTGTAATTGGGTAGGGGGTATTATGCGTGCATTATATTTAGCCATCGTAACGGTCGCTGCATTATCTGGATGTAGTACAACACAAAATAAAAATGTGGTGCGTGACGATCCGTATTATGCGCCTATCTATCCCGAGGATAATCAAGCCCAAATGGTGGCAACAGGGTCATTATTTAATACGCAGTTTTCCAATGATCTTTATGCTGACAAAAAAGCGTTAAGAGTCGGCGATATTATTACCATCGTACTCAGAGAAACGACTCAGGCGACCAAAGCTGCAAATTCTGAGCTGGATAAATCCAGTGATTCGAGCTTAGACCCTGTGATTGGTCTTGGTGGCAATGCCATTAATATCGGAAAAGAAGCAATACAGTTTGGTGCTAAATCCAGTTCTTCTTTCTCTGGTGATTCGAAGTCTAATCAGTCAAATAGCTTATTCGGGAATATATCGGTCAATGTAACCCGAGTATTGCCTAACGGTAATTTAGTGATCCGCGGTGAAAAGTGGTTAACCCTCAATACTGGTGAGGAATTTATTCGCTTAGAAGGGTTGGTAAGACCTCAGGATGTGACCGCAGATAACACTGTTGAGTCTAATCGAGTGGCAAATGCCAGAATTCAATATTCAGGTAAAGGTGACCAACAAGAAGTGCAAAGTGCAGGTTGGTTAACGAGTTTCTTTATGAGCGCGCTGATGCCGTTTTAAGGTGCTGAAAATGAACAATATGCTTAAGAATATTTTGCTTATCGGTGCGGCCATTACGTTGGTTGGTTTTTCTTCTTTGGCTTCTGCTGAGCGAGTTAAAGACGTCAGTATGGTTGAAGGTGTTCGTTCAAACCAACTGGTTGGCTACGGCCTAGTTGTAGGCTTGCCTGGTACCGGTGAGCAAACCAGATTTACCGAGCAAAGCTTTAAAGCGATGTTGAATAGCTTTGGCATAACGATGCCCGCAAGCTTAAAGCCAAAAATTAAAAATGTTGCGGCTGTTGCGGTTCACGCAGATCTGCCACCTTTTGTTAAGCCCGGCCAAACCATTGACGTTACCGTTTCATCTATTGGTAGTGCTGGTAGTTTACGAGGCGGTACTTTACTTCAGACCTTTCTAAAAGGGGTCGATGGTAACGTATATGCAATTGCGCAAGGAAGTTTGATTGTTGGTGGTTTGGGTGCTGATGGTGCCGATGGGAGTCGAGTTGTGATCAATACGCCGACTGTTGGTCGGGTGGCAAACGGCGCGACAGTGGAGCGAGCGGTACCAAGTCCGTTTACTCAGGGTGATTACATTACCTTTAACTTGAATAGACCAGACTTTACTACTGCAAAACGCTTGGCCGATACTATCAATGGCCTTGTTGGACCAAATAGTGCAAAACCTATGGATGCAGCCTCAGTTCGAGTAATTGCACCAAGAGATCCGTCTCAGCGCGTTGCGTATTTATCTACGCTAGAGAATCTTGAATTCAAACCAGCGGATACCGCTGCGAAGATCATCGTTAACTCGCGCACTGGCACTATCGTTATCGGCAAAAATGTCAAGTTGCAGCCTGCGGCAATTACTCATGGCGGCCTTACCGTAACAATTGCTGAGCAGCAAAATGTGTCACAACCTAATGCGCTGGCGAATGGCGAAACAACAGTGACGCAGCAAAGCATTATCGACGTAAATCAGGATGACTCTCGAGCGTTTGTGTTTGACCCAGGCGTGAGTCTTGATGACTTGGTTAGGGCAATTAACCAGGTTGGCGCAGCACCTGGCGATTTAATGGCGATCCTTGAAGCGCTAAAAGAAGCAGGCGCGATAAATGGTCAATTAGTCGTCATTTGATGTTCCATTATTAATCAACTAGTTAGCCCCGCAATTGTGGGGCTTTTTTTTGGCTCGGATTTTGCATTTCTATTTGTATAGTTATTAACGTCAAACAGTGCTGAGTGTATGAACACCGACCAATTGAAAAATCAAAGCTTTTTTGACCTAGGAAACCTTGATTCGATCCGTAAAGAGGCGCTGAAAGGTGCTGGCGATCAAGGTGCCTCAGATCAGGCATTGAAGAAGGCGGCACAACAGTTTGAGTCTATCTTTACGCAAATGTTGTTACAAAGCATGCGTAAAGCGAATGAGGCGCTAGAGGATAAAGACAGTCCATTTAACTCTAGTGGTGTCAAATTTTTTGAAGAAATGCATGATCAGCAACTTTCGATGCACTTATCTGAGCAAGGCAGCTTAGGACTGGCAGATCTGATTGTGCAGCAGTTGTCTCCTAACTCTGAAAAGTATAAGCCTGCCTCAGTAATGAGAGCTGACGGCGATATTTCCTTTAAAAAGCAGGCGACAGCGAGTGAGAGTGTGAATAAACCCGAACCGCAGGTTGTCAATGTAAAGGCAGATGCCTCAAGCGATGAACAAACAGGCTTTGGTTCTCCTGAGGAATTCGTCGACAGAATTTGGGAATACGCTCAAACAGCGGCGAAAAAGTTGGGCTTGAACCCTGCGGTAATGGTTGCACAAGCTGCACTGGAAACCGGTTGGGGTAAACACATCATCAGCAAAAAGGATGGTAGTAGCAGTTTTAATCTATTCAATATTAAAGCGGATAGCCGCTGGAGTGGTGAAAGCGCCAGAAAATCGACACTTGAATTTGAGCAAGGGTTACCGGTGCAAAAGCAAGCCGATTTCCGTGCTTATAAGTCGCTTGAACAAAGCTTTGATGATTATGTCAGTTTCCTAAAAGGTAATCCGAGATACGAGCAAGCCTTAAATAAGGCTGGTGATAGTCACGCCTATTTAAGTGAACTTCAAAATGCAGGCTATGCGACCGATCCGAATTATGCCAACAAAATTAAGTCAGTTTTAAAGCGTATTGATGTATCCGATTTCTTATCCGGTGCGCTAACAAAGGGAGTCAGATGAGATGTCATTTGATCTATTAAATATTGGTGCAGCAGGGGTTAGGGCTAACTCCGAGTTACTACAAACCACCAGTAAAAACATTGCTAACCTAAATACCAAAGGGTATATCCGTGAACGGACTGAGCACGGAACGATGATAGGTGGCATGGTTGGTCGTGGTGAAACGGTGCGTTTGATCAACCAATTTGCGCAGCAGCAATTAAATCGTGATATTTCTAATCAATCTTACTATGAGCAGTTTGTCACTGAGGCAAGCCGCGTTGATACGTTGTTTGCACAAGACTCAAACAGTCTGAGCAAGAGCATCAACTCGATGTTTAATAATTTACAAAGCGCGATTAACTTGCCTTCATCGACAACTAACCGCTCTTTATTTATGACGGGCGCTCAAGGCCTAGTCGATCAAATGGATAGATTGTCAGGTATTGTTGTTGATCAAAACAGTATCGTGAACGAGCAATTGGATATTTTCTCAGAAGAAGCCAATAACCTTGTGCAAAAAATCAGTGAATTGAATAAGCAAGTGGCGAGTAAGTCAGCGCTCAATCTTAACAATGTCGATCACAGCGTGCTTAATGAGCGAGATCAAGCAATTAAAGAGCTTGCTGAGCTCGTAGATATAGAAACACTCGACGGTGAAAATGGCGAGAAGCTCGTATTTTTAGGCACTGGGGATGCGCTTGTGATGCAAGGTGGTGCCTTCAATTTATTCGCGATGAAAGGCAATCCAGATCCTAATCATAAAGAACTAATCCTAGACATTAAAGATAAAAATGTTGTGCAACTCGAGTTAGATAGCGGCAGCTTGAAAGGCAAAATCGGCGGGTTACTGGCATTTAGAGATGAAGTGTTGATCCCGGCACAAAACCAACTAGGTCAAATTGGCCTCGCATTGGCAGATGCTTTTAATCAGCAAAATAGATTGGGAATGGACTTAGATGGCAATATAGGTGGAGATATATTTAAAATACCCACCGTGGGTGGTTTTGCTTACAGCGAAAATACAGGCACCGCAGCGCTTACGGCAACACTTGAGCCTGGGCGCGGCAATGAGTTGCCAGCTACCGATTTTCAAGTTACTTATACCAGTGCAACAACCGTTGAAATAACAGCTGTAGATGCCAAAGGCAATCCTATCGGTACGCCGACGACTGGTAATATTGCAGGTGGAGTCATCACGGGAACCGGCGATTATTTTGGCTTACAAATGAACGTAACGGGTAGTGGTGCAACAGGTGATAGATTTCTTGTGAAATTAAATCAACAGGCTGCAACTGGGTTGGAGCTTGCAACTCAAAGACCAGAAGCTCTCGCATTAGCGTCGCCAATTCGTACTGAAAAATCAGCAGACAATAATGGTACGGCGACCATTTCAGCAGGAGTCGTCACTGATACCGATCCCGCGACCAGTGCGTTTACTGCGGGAACGCCGCCAACGTTGAATGATGGTCCTTATACTTTGACTAAAACAGCCAATGCTAACGAATATACATTAACCAGTAATTCAGGTACAACGCATACCTTTACGGCTCCTGCCGATGGTAAAGATATTCTCTCTGGAGTGGGAGTTGCACCTGCACCTTTTGATAATCTTGGCTTCACTTTCGATATCGAGGGTACACCGAATATCGGTGATAGTTTTGAGATTAGTTTTAACACCGGTGGCTTTGATGACAATCGTAATGGCGCGGCGCTCGATGGTCTGAAATCGTCGGATTTAGTTAGGCAAAATGTAGAGTCTACAGGTAGTACCGAAAGCCATAAAACCTTTAATGAAGCATATGCCGATATTGTCACAGGTGTAGGGGTTATTACCAATCAAGCGAAAACCAATGGCGCGGCATTTGAAGCGCTGGCTAATCAGTCGAGTGCATGGTTTGAGTCTCTATCGGGTGTAAACCTAGATGAAGAGGCGGCCAACTTGTTACGTTTTCAACAGTCTTACTCGGCTTCGGCTCAAGTCATTTCGGCAGCGAGAACTGTGTTCGATACCTTATTAAGTGCAGCGAGGTAATTATGCGTTTATCTCAAAATCAAATTTTTAATTCTAATCTTAATTCTATTTTGCGTAATCAGCAGGACGTGAATAAAGCAACACAGCAGCTGAACACGCAAAAGCGGGTACTGAGTGCCTCCGATGATGCTTCAGCGACTGCTAGAGCCATGCTTTTTGACGACCGGATCCAAGCAAACGATCAGTTTACCAAGAACCTGACTATGTTGTCTTCGAGATTAGATACTCAAGAATCAGTGCTTGAAAATATTAAAACGGCCATTGATAGCGCTTATGCGAAGTCAATACAGGCAGGTAACGGTGGGTTATCTGACGTTGACCGTGAAGCGATTGCTGATGAGCTAGAGTCCATCCAAGATACTATTTTGGATTTAATGAACTCAAAAAGTGAGGATGGTAAGTTTATATTTTCCGGCTACCAAGATAATACGCAAACTTATAGTTTCGATTCAGCCACTGGAAAGTACGTATATAACGGTGACCAAGGACAGCATAAAATAAAAGTTTCTGAAGGGGTTGAAATACGCTCAAGTGATAACGGTTTTGATGTATTTGAAAGTGCAGAGAAGCGACTGAATATTACGTCAAATACAGGTGCGGTTTCTGGTGGAATTACTTCTGCATCGGTTTATGTAGACGAGCAAGCTGTGTTTGATAAGTTTCATAAAGCGAATTACAACGCGGATCCAAGTGCGCCTGCAGGTGCAAACACCTTTGACTTAGTGGTGACAGCGGGTACGCCAAATACTTATCAGCTTGAGCAGGGAGGTACAGTTATTTCAACCGGTACTGCAGAAAGCGGAACTATTAAAGTCGCTGGTATGGAGTTTGACTTCGCTGGTGCTGCACCAGGCCAAATAAGCTTTGATTTAGAAAAGCCCCAGAAGGAAAACATTCTAAATACATTAGAATCTATGATTACGTCATTGAGAGACCCCAGTATTACAGGTGACGATTACAAACAGGTACTTGCAGATGGGTTGACCGGGTTAGAAAACGCTAAGATTAAAGTATCACAAGGTCAAGCTGGGCTCGGTGGTAGGCTAAATGCGGCAAAGCTGGTTAAAGATTCAAATTCAGATTTAGATATCGATAACAAAGCAAACAAGGCTTCTCTTTTAGAGGTTGATTTCTACTCCGCTATCTCAGAGCTGACTAAGCATGAAACGGCGCTTCAAGCTTCACAAGCAACATTTGGTCGGTTAACTAATCTTACACTACTAGACTATATTCGCTAAAAAGTGGCCTTTACTGGCCATTTTTCTTTTAAAGCCACTAAACTTCAATTTCCCTTTTAAACGATTGAAATATAGTCGGTTTAAGGTCAGAGCTATTTTCTCGCCATCATATGTCAAAACGTTGTCACTCCTTCTTTATTACGAGATAAAGTGCCTAGTAATCAAAGTAATAAACTTTTTTTTAAAAAAATACTAAAGGAAATTTTTTGCCGACCGATAACTTAATTAACCAAGCCGGAGAGTGAAAAACATTCAAAGGCTGGAAAAGAATCTAAGTTTGAGAGTGAAAGACTCGATTTAAAGTGGGAGAACCATCATGGCACTTTATGTAAATACTAACGTAAGTTCATTGAACGCACAAAGACAATTAATGAATTCTGGTAACTCACTAGATACATCATTCAAGCGTCTATCTTCAGGCCTTCGTATCAACAGCGCTGCTGATGACGCTGCAGGCCTTCAAATTTCTGACCGTTTGAACTCACAAATTAACGGTCTCGATCAAGGCAATAGAAATGCAAACGACGGTATTTCTTTGGCACAAACCGCTGAAGGTGCAATGGAAGAGGTGACGTCGATGTTCCAACGTGTTCGTACGCTTGCACAACAAGCTGCGAATGGCTCAAATACCGATGAAGATCGCTTAGCACTACAAGAAGAGATTCATCAATTAATGGATGAAGTTAATCGTGTTGCTTCAGATACAACGTTTGGTGGAACAAACTTGCTAGATGGCTCATACGCTGCAAGCTTCCAAGTGGGTGCTGATGCAGCTCAAACCATCGATTTCAGTATGAAAACAGTCGGAGGTACGGCCAATACTTTAACAGCAAATGGTGGCTTTACATTATCGGGTATTGCAGGTGTTGCCTCCGCAGTGGGAAGCAGAGCTTTAGTGGGAGCAGCGTCGACTGCAGCTGCAGCAGGTTATGTTGACGCGGATGGGATTACAAAACTAAACGATTTAGCAGCAGCTGCTGGGGATACAGCATTTACGGCGTCGACAGCAACTTTTGCAACCGTATTCACTGAAACGGGCATATCTGTGTCAACGCAATATAATGCACAGCTAGTAATGGCCGGAATGGATGCGCTTATAGCTGTAGTGGATAAAAAGCGCTCTGAATTAGGTGCGGTTCAAAACCGTTTCCAATCAACGATTCGTAACCAGTCTAATATTTCCGAGAATTTATCGGCTGCGAACTCTCGTATTAAGGACGCTGACTTTGCTAAAGAAACCGCTAGCTTAACCAAAATGCAGATCCTTCAACAGGCTAGCCAAACAATCCTAAGCCAGGCTAACCAACGTCCTCAGGCTGCTTTAAGTCTTCTAGGATAACAGTTGGAAAGTAAAGGTGCCTAAGCCGAATGGGGTATTTGCTTAGGCACCTAATTGGATGATAAAGCGGAGGTGCTTAAATCCAATAGCGTTCATTAAAACAATGAACACGTTAATCAAAGCATTAAGTATGCCAACTTTATGCTAGAAAAATGACACTCACTCTCAAATTTATCTAAAGAGGCCAACTGGCCTCTTTTTATTTCCCTACACTTTGAGCTGAAGCCTCTCCATCCATCAAAAAAGCCGCGGCTAGATGCCGAAATGCTAGTTAGTCGTTCCTCGATAAACAAAGTATTTAATACCTATTTTTAAGTTTCCTGTTTTATTTAATCATAGCTTTGGGTTTTTGGCCTGCTATTTGCTTATTACTAGTTACAGTAAATTCTGGCGTCAAAGTGGCAATTGGTTGCCTTAGTTGGTTAAATACCCGATGCATAAGTGCCGCTTTGTCATTTAGCTATCTATTAAATTAGATAATGATTTGACAAAAAGAGAGTGAGTTATGTCTTTATATGTAAATACCAATGTGAGTTCCTTGAATGCCCAGAGAAATTTAATGAACTCCGGAAATGAGTTGGATACGTCTTTCAAGCGTTTATCTTCAGGTCTTCGGATTAACAGTGCTGCAGACGATGCTGCTGGTCTACAAATTTCTGATCGTTTGCAATCCCAAATACTAGGGCTAGGCCAAGGTAACCGAAATGCTAACGATGGTATCTCTTTAGCTCAAACAGCCGAAGGGGCAATGGAGGAAATGACGAGCATGATGCAAAGAGTGAGAACTCTTTCTCAGCAAGCTGCAAATGGCTCTAATACAGATGAAGATAGAATAGCGCTTCAAGAAGAAATTCGTCAATTAATGGATGAGTTAAATCGGGTGGCATCAGACACCACATTTGGTGGTACAAATTTGCTAGATGGATCTTATGCAGCTAGTTTTCAAGTTGGTGCTGATGCAGCTCAAACAATTGGTTTTAGTATGCAAACTGTGGGAAGTTCTGCGAATTCACTAACTGCAAACGGTGGTTTTACATTATCGGGTATTGCAGGTGTTGCATCTTCAGTGGGTACAAGGGCTCTGGTGGGAGCTGCAACGACTGCAGTAGGAGCAGGTTATATTGATGCGGATGGAATTACCAAGCTAAATGAGCTTGCCGCAGCCGCTGGTGATACTGCGTTTACAGCATCGACTGCAACATTTGCGACAATATTTACGGAAACAGGAATATCAGTATCGACGCAATATAATGCCCAGTTAGTGATGGCTGGTATGGATGCATTGATTGCTGTGGTAGATAAGAAACGTTCTGAGCTAGGTGCAGTTCAAAACCGCTTTCAATCTACTATTCGAAATCAAGCGAACGTTTCAGAGAATTTGTCAGCCGCAAAATCTCGAATTAAAGATGCTGATTTTGCTTTAGAAACCGCAAAGTTAACTAAGAACCAAATTTTACAACAAGCTAGCCAAACCATTTTAGGTCAAGCCAATCAAAGACCCCAGGCAGCATTAAGCCTATTACAAGGCTAAAGTTTATAAAAATAGTTAAATAAAATTACTAATTTTGCTAAAGCTTTCGCTCAATATGACGATAACTGATTTAGAGAACTATAAGTCTAGTGCTCTAAATCAGCTAAGTCGCAGGGTAGGGGTATCCCGCGGTTTAGCTCAGAAACTGAAAAGCGGAGGCTATAATGGCTTTATATGTAAATACTAATGTGAGTTCACTGAACGCACAAAGACAATTAATGAACTCTGGTAACACACTAGATACTTCGTTTAAGCGCTTGTCATCAGGTTTGCGCATTAATAGTGCGAAAGATGATGCGGCAGGTATGCAAATCGCAAACCGTCTCACTAGTCAAGTGAATGGTCTTGATCAAGGTATCAGGAATGCTAACGACGGGATTTCTTTAGCACAGACCGCTGAAGGTGCGATGGAAGAAGTAACATCTATGTTCCAACGGGTCCGCACGCTTGCGCAACAAGCTTCCAATGGCTCAAACACTGATGAAGATCGCTTAGCACTTCAAGAAGAAATTCATCAATTAATGGATGAGGTCAACAGGGTTGCATCAGATACTTCGTTTGGTGGCACAAATTTGTTAGATGGCTCTTACGGAGCAAGCTTTCAAGTAGGTGCAGAGGCTGCCCAGACGATTGATTTTAGTATGAAAACCGTTGGAGCCACAACGAATACGTTGACTGCCAATGGTGGATTTACACTATCTGGGATAGCAGGTATTGCGTCTGCAGTTGGTAGTCGTGCTTTGGTCGGTGCTGCGTCGACTGCAGCAGCTGCTGGTTATGTTGATGCTGATGGGATCACGAAGTTAAATGAGCTAGCTGCGGCTGCTGGTGACACGGCATTTACAGCTTCTACAGCAACATTTGCAACGACGTTTACTGAAACAGGGATATCGGTATCGACTCAATATAACGCTCAACTCGTAATGGCGGGTATGGATGCATTAATTGCTGTTGTTGACAAGAAACGTTCAGAATTAGGTGCGGTGCAGAACCGCTTTCAGTCGACAATACGAAATCAGTCTAATATTTCAGAAAACTTGTCGGCTGCTCGCTCTAGGGTTCAAGATACTGATTTTGCTAAAGAAACTGCGAGCTTAACAAAGGCGCAAATACTTCAGCAAGCAAGCCAATCAATCTTAAGCCAAGCAAACCAGCGTCCTCAGGTCGCCCTTTCTCTCTTAGGGTAATCTACCAGGTTTACAAGTCACTTTAAGAGATATTTTTCTTAAAGTGGCTTAAACTATATTAAAGAGGAAAATAGGAGTTGTAATAATGATTGATATGAATTCAACTCAACGACCTGCTGAAACCCTTTCTTCAGACGGCAGTACCTTAAAGCCTAGGCAGCTAAGCAATAAAGAGTTGAAAGACTCTGAATTGATGGCGAAAGAGCCAATAGCCGGTAATGTCGAGAGTGGGATAAAGCTCAAGAGCAAGTTAGATTTAGTAAATGAAGTTAAACAGAACTTGGAAAAGCTAAATGAATATCTTCCAGTTACGTCAACTAATTTAGTCTTTGAGTTTGATGAGCAAGGGGAGCCACCTATTATTAAGGTCTTTGATAAAGAAAGCGAAGAAGTGATTCGAGAAATTCCCACTGAGGAGTTTAGAGAAGTTGCTAAAGCTTTAGAAGAGTTTGCCGATAAGTTGTCTAGTAAAGGCTTTTTGTTCAACAAAACAGCGTGACAGAAAGTTTTAAGGTATTGAGGAGTTAATCATGCCATCGATCACATCTGCTGGTGTAGGCTCAGGTCTAAATCTAGAGTCAATTATACAAGCTTCAATTGATGCGGAAAACAGACCTAAAATGCTTAGGTTTGCGGAAAAGCAGGAATCGTTAAAAGTTGAGTTATCATCAATTGGCGAGGTGAAATCAGCTGTATCAAAACTGAACGATATTATTGAAAAGCTTGCGGACAAAGATAATTTTGGTAAACGGGTGGCTAATATCCGTCAGCCGAATGGAGCTGACATAATTAGTGTTACGCCCACTTCAGATATCTCTACAGGTAACTTTAACATTACGGTGCAACAGCTGGCTCAAGGAAGCAGAGCTGTTTCTGCGGATGGTGCTTTTTCGTCTGCTGATGCGGTTGTTAGTGCAAGTGGTGGAACTTTGTCTTTTGCGGCAGGGCCAGATAAAACGTTCGATCTAGGTGTAACAGCTGGAATGACGCTATCGGAGTTGCGTGATGCAATAAATTCTTCAAAGGATAATTTTGGTGTAACTGCAAATATAATAAACACTGGAGACCCCCAGGTCGGTTCTAAACTTGTTCTAACGTCGAACGTAACAGGTGCTGATAACGACCTCGTCATCACGAGTGATACTGCAGAATTAGATGCAATTGAGACTTACGATGAAACACTAAACCCAAGTGGTGGTATGGTTATAGCTGATAACGATAAAGCACAAGATGCAATAATTACAGTGGACGGGCTTAGCGTAAATAGTGACACAAATACCTTCAAAGATGCTGTTCAAGATATGACTATCAAGGCACTAGAAGTAAGCCCTGAAGACTCATCCGGAACAAAGCTGTCCGCAAAACTTAATATAGACTATGATCGGGAATCAGTGACTGCGCTAATCGACGAATTTATTGCCAGCTATAACAATCTAGTTGGAATGATTGGACTTCAAACTCGAGCGAACAAACCGTTAAACGGTGATGCGTCCATGCGTGCATTAAGCGACCAGCTAATATCAACACTTGGCACTGAGTTAACTGACGCTGGGCCGTTTGAATCTATTTTTGATATAGGAATCGGCGTTAAAAAAGACTCGTACTTAGAAAAGTCGTCACTTGTCAGAAGTTTGAACGAGGCAATGGATGAAAATTTTGATGATATTGGCGCGGCATTTGCAGGAGAAAATGGTGTAGCCAAAAAACTTGAAGCGCTGCTTGGAAATTATATCGATACAGGTGGCATATTGAAAGTGAGAGAAACATCATTAACTACGCAGCTTGATGATTTGGAAGATGATGTTATCGATCATAAAGCACGGATGAAAGATTATGAGGATGGTCTACGTCAGCAGTATGCTGGATTAGATGTTTTGCTCGCTCAAATGAAGTCTACTCAATCCTATTTGGGGGCTCAACTAGCAAGCCTTCCGGGTTTTGTAAAATCAGGTTCTTAAGAGTAACTTAACTAGGTGAATTATGTACAACGCAAAGGTAAAAAATTATCAAAAAGAAGCACTGAAAACTCGATTGGCGGGCGCGGACCGGTACGAGGTCATTCAGATGCTTTTTGCTGGCGCGATTGAAAAACTAGTTCGCGCGAAAGTCTCGATTGAAAACAAAAATTTCGAGGCGAAGGCGGAACATATATCAAAAGCTAGTTCAATCATTGAGGCCCTTAGGGGGTGTTTAGACTTTAATGCTGGTGGAGAAGTCTCCGAGAATTTATACTCATTATATAGTTACATGTTAAATCGATTATTAGATGCTAGCGTTAATAACGACCCTGACATTGTCGATGAGGTAAGTAATCTATTAAAAGAGATTAAATCTGGGTGGGATGCTATCCCTATTGAGGTGAGAGAACAAACTTTATATAGCGACTCGAGTACTAACAATGCTGGATAAGAGTCAGGCTTTGTTAGAGTTGCTCCAAAATTTTGAGAGTGCGTTGTCTAGCAAAAATATTGGGCTCGCGCAGTCTATTTTTGATAAGATTGATGCGCTTCTAAAAGCGTTAACAAGCGAAGAACTGGAAAGTTGTCAGCATCAGTTAGTCGACCTTCAGAGTCGGTTGATAGAGTGTATGCAATTTGTTAATGAACAAAAAAATGAAGCAAAAGCTGAGATTATTGGTCTGCAAGGTAAAAAATCTAAGGTTGATAAATACAGTAAAGTAAAAGGGTGCATGCCCTAATACCTGCGTTTTCGCAGCGATTAAATAGGATATTTGAGCAATGAAGTATAAAGTTGCAATAATATATCGAAGTGTAAAAGTTGAGTAGTTGTAAATATGGATAATATCGAAAATCTCTTGGGCCAAGCCGAAAGTGCATTAGCAAGTCTTAAAGCGCAAAGTGAAAGAGAAGGTGAGTTTGCTGTAGAGGCTAATCTACGATTTGGAAAAAATATTCTAGCTTTCCAGAAGTACTTCCCTGATATTTTTGATATTTTGGTAGAGTTTACCCCTCGAGAAAATTTTTGTTTACATGTAACTTCTACTGGTGCTGCTAATTTCTATCCTAAAGGAACTGAAGTCCCGCTCTATAGTGATGATCCGGTTTTACAAGCAAATGAGCAAGTCAATAGAAATATTGCTTCACCCAACTTCAGCCGAACAGATTATTTTTCTGCTCCAAATACTCTTAAAGAAGATAAGCGACTACATATAAAATATGTTAAAAAGCTCGCTGACATACTATGCCAAGTGCAAGCTGACCGTTTGGAAATCCTCACATCTCTGCCAAAAACATACCCTACTTGTATGATGTTTGGAGTAGGCTTGGGCTACCACATCGAATCGCTACTTGATAAATGTCAATTTGATTATATGTATGTATGCGAGCCAGATATTGAGCTCTTTTTTGCAAGCCTTTTCTGTATCGACTGGAGTGCTGTGATTGAGAAAATTGATCAACAGGGTGGGTGTCTATTTCTCAATGTAGGCAGTACTTATACGGAGTTTTTTGAAGATATTCGATTAATTGCTGAAAAGGTTGGTGCCAACTCTATCATCAATAGCTTTTGTTATCAGCATTACCCTTCTAAAGAACTGAACTTGAGCATTAAAGGTTTTTTTAAAAACTACTATCAGCTTCATCAAGGGTTTGGCTTTTATAATGATGCAATTACCGGCCTTGCGCATGGAATTATTAATTCGCAAAATAAGTTCCCTTATTTGTTTGCGTCACCAGAAAAGCGGCAAGTGCTAAAGGATAAGTCTGTGTTTGTTGTGGCTAACGGCCCTTCGCTAGACGAGTCTATAGAATTCATAAAGCAAAACAAAGATGATGCCATTATTATTGCTGCGGGTACGGCACTATATAGCCTTCAAAACGCTGGAATAGTACCTGATTTTCATGTGTTAGTTGAGCGCACCAAAGGAACATATGATGCACAAGTTGATTTTCTAAATGAAGGAGAGGATTACTCCAATCTTAACCTGTTGGCGGTTGACGTTATGTATCCAGACGTATTGAAAATGTATAAATGGGCGGGGCTGGGGAGAAAAGGCCCTGAAGCCGCTAGCGTATTTTTGGCTGTGCAGTCATTAAAAGAGTTTGGTTATGCATCTACAGAGCTACCATTTTGTGCTCCTCTAGTCGCCAATACCGCTTTAGCTTATGCAGCAGCATTTGGTTTTGGTGAGATATACATGTTTGGTATTGATAATGGTTACCATACAAATAACAAAACACATTCTTC
This sequence comes from Pseudoalteromonas sp. Of11M-6, assembly GCF_022347905.1. NCBI lineage: Bacteria > Pseudomonadati > Pseudomonadota > Gammaproteobacteria > Alteromonadales > Pseudoalteromonadaceae > Pseudoalteromonas > Pseudoalteromonas sp. Of11M-6. The sequence continues at coordinate 61,429 of NZ_JAKRFW010000004.1, forward strand.
GTTAAGTGTTTATAATGACAAACGCCTGATTAAGTTAGGTTATAAAGCACCCGTAGGGGCAACTATTGAGCTACCTGGTAACACAGGAGAAATAGTTATGGCAACCAACCTAATGGTCATATCTCATATCATGCAGGAAAAGTTGATAGCTCTGTTTCCTGGGATTGATTTTTATAACGTTGGTAGTGGGGCAAAAGTCGCAGGAGCACATACACTTTTGACTGACGAACTGTTCTTGTTAAATAAAACAGAAAATAAAGGTGAACTAGTTGAAGCAATAAAAGCAAGCTTTTTTCAAGAGATTACTGTTGTTCCAAGTGAGGAAACGCTTGGTTGGCAATGCTTTGCAGAGCTTTGTGATTATTTAATAGAAATTGGGAATAGACCTTATGAAAACCGTGATGAAGCTCATAAGTTGCTACGTGCTCAACAAAACGTTTTGCTCGCATATAAAGATAACCAATATGCACACTTCTTCCATCTAATTAAAGGTACAATGCTATACTTCCACTGCCCGATGATGACCATGCTCTATTACTATGAGCAGGAAGATAAGTCATTGGAGTGGTTTGATAAGACTCTAAAGGTTTGGCAGGAGTTCATCAAAGCAGCGAAAGTAGATTTTGAAGCGAATTGGAATACTAAATGTACTTGGAGTGAGTTCTACCAAGATGAATAATAATGAAGGTTCTTTAGGCTTGATTGGCAGAACATTACCGCTCTTTTATGAAGATCTAAAAACCCATGATGATGAGTTGTCAAGAATAGTTAGTAATTCACGTTTCTTGATATTGGGAGGCGCGGGTTCCATAGGTCAAGCCGTTGTAAAGGAGCTGTTTAAGCGTGGTTCTAAAGTATTACACGTAGTAGATATTAGTGAGAATAACCTAGTTGAGCTAGTTAGAGATTTACGAAGTAGTTTTGGTTACATCGTAAGTGACTTTAAAACCTTTGCTTTAGATATTGGTTCATTAGAATATGATGCTTTTATTAACTCGGGCAATGGCTATGACTATGTTTTAAACTTATCAGCATTAAAGCATGTACGTAGTGAAGAGGACGCTTTTACTCTAATGCGTATGCTTGATGTGAATATTTTCAATACTATAAAATCCCTCGAGCAGTCAATAGCGTTTGGTGCTAAAAAGTATTTCTGTGTATCAACAGATAAAGCTGCAAACCCTGTCAACTTAATGGGGGCGTCGAAGCGGGTTATGGAGATGTTCTTAACCGACTTTCACAAGGAACTACCTATTTCGACGGCTAGATTTGCGAATGTCGCTTTTTCTGACGGCTCTCTTTTGCATAGTTTCAAACAACGCCTCTTTAAATCCCAACCTATTGTCGCACCTAATGATATTCAACGCTACTTTGTCACGCCAGAAGAGTCTGCAACCCTGTGTTTAATGTCGTGTATATTCGGCCAGACAGGCGATATCTTCTTTCCTAAATTGAACGCTGAAAGTCACTTAGCAAAGTTTTCAGATATAGCTGAGAAGTTTCTACTCTCTCAGGGGTATACACCCTACCTATGTGAAACTGAAGACGAAGCTAGAGAGCTTGCGAGAGTATTACCTGCGAAAGGTTTTTGGCCATGTTTATTTAGCGGAAGTACTACGACCGGTGAAAAAGCTATCGAAGAGTTTTACACAGTAGGTGAGATTTTAGATATGACATTGTTTAATGACATCGGAGTCGTTAAATCAAATTTATCAGTGACTTCTCATGAGTTAGTTGCTTTTAAACAAACGATAAAAGGTTTACAAGCTCGAGGTATATGGAAAAAGTCAGATATTGTTAATGCTGTTGTTAAATTACTACCCCAGTTCCAACATAAAGAAACCGGCCTATATTTAGATGGAAAGATGTAATGACTGACTTTGTCAGAGACATTGTTGGGTTCATTCGTGAATATCACAAAACGAACGAGTTTATTCCTCTCCATGCTCCGAAGTTTATTGGCAACGAAAAACACTATGTATGTGAGACACTTGAGTCTACGTTTGTATCTAGTGTTGGGATGTTTGTTACTAGATTCGAAGATGAGCTGAAAATGTTTACGAAAGCGCCAGCTGTTTCAGCAACGGTAAACGGCAGTTCTGCTTTATATATCTCACTTTATATGGCAGGAGTTAGACAAAGTGATCTTGTGATCACTCAACCTATGACCTTTGTAGCAACCTGCAATGCTATTTCGCAATTGGGTGCATCGCCTATATTTGTAGACATTGATGATGAAAGTCTTGGGTTATCACCCCTTGCATTAGAGGCTTATTTATCTGATTCAGCATATTTAGATGATGCAGGAGTATGCAGAGACAAGTCTACTAATAGAGTAATTAAAGCAGTGTTACCAATGCATACGTTTGGCCATCCGGTGAAATTGAAAGAACTTATAACTGTGTGTGAAAAGTGGCATTTACTTTTAATTGAGGATGCAGCGGAGAGTTTAGGTTCTTTGTATAAAGGGCAACATACAGGTACTTTTGGTTTTTTGTCAGCGCTTAGCTTTAATGGTAATAAAACTATAACGACAGGTGGAGGAGGTGCTGTAATCGCTTCTTCAGAGTTGCTTGGAGAGAAAGTTAAGCATTTAACGTCAACCGCAAAAGTCCCTCATGATTATGAATATTATCATGATGAGTTGGGGTTTAACTTTCGTATGCCGAACATAAACGCTGCTCTAGGCTGTGGTCAATTAGAATACTTGGACAAAATTATTTTAGAAAAACGAAATCTTGCTCGGTTGTATCAGGAGTTTTTCAAAAGTAGTGAATTATCCTTCGTCAGTGAACCTGATTATGCCACGTCAAATTATTGGCTTAATGCAGTAATTGCCCCTAGTCCAGAGGCGAGGGATGTTTACATCAATGCACTGAGTGATAAGGGGATTATGACCCGTCCTGTATGGAGGTTAATGAATACGTTGCCAATGTTCTCAAATTGTTTGAAAGGGGACCTTGCCAGAGCAGAGTACTTTCAAAAAAGAATCATTAACATACCAAGCACACCTAATTTAGTGATCAAATAAGTATGAAAAAAATTGCAGTGTTAACAACCTCTAGAGCAGAGTTTGGTCTACTTTATGACGTTATCTGCAAAATTGAGGAATGCCAATCTTTATCTCTACAGTTAGTTGTTTCAGGAAGTCATTTAGCTGATGAGCATGGAACTACGATAAATGAAATTATCGATTTGGGTTTATCCATATCTGCACAGCTACCAATCTTGGCTGGGAGTAGTCAGCGTGACAATGTAAACACTATTGCAAAAGCTGCTAGTGGTTTTTCAGATATTTTGGAAGAGCTCAGACCTCACTTGCTTATAATCATGGGTGACAGGTTTGAACTACTTGGTTTTGCTAATGCGGCACTGATACATCATATCCCAATTGCACACTTTTCTGGGGGAGAGGTTACAACAGGTGCTATAGACGATAGCATTAGACACGCTCTAACAAAAATGTCCTATCTACACTTTACATCAAATTATGAGCATGAACAGCGCGTAATTAGAATGGGTGAGTGCCCTACACGTGTGTTTAATGTTGGTGAACCAGGCTTAACTAAGCTATATCAAAGACCTAAATTTTCGCTTGTAGAGCTAAATAAGAGTTTAAGTAGCACATTCCAAAAAAATCAGTTTTTTTTATTTACATATCATCCAGTTACTACTCAAGGGTTATCTGAAAATGAACATGCTATTGAGTTGATCCTCAAGGCAATAGATAAGTTTTCAGAGTTTCAAGTGCTTATTACTTATCCAAATGCGGACTATGGATACGATGTAATTCTAAAGACGCTGATTAGTTATGCTGAAAACAAGCCAGAGCGAGTTGTATTGGTTCCTTCTTTAGGGTTTGAGCTTTATCATACCGCGCTTTATCACTGTGCATTAGTATTAGGGAACTCCTCAAGTGCCTTGATCGAAGCTCCTTCTCTGAAAAAGCCATCTATAAACATAGGAACTAGACAAGATGGAAGGCTCTGTGCAGCGAGTGTCTTACATTGTAGCGAGGAATCGGTTGTGGAAGCTATTGAAGAAGCATTAAGTGAAGAGTTTTTGACAATATGTGCTTCGGCGGAAAATCCGTATGGAGATCCTGAATCTCTAACCAAAATAATGAGAGTGCTCAAACGGTTTAAACCAATTAGCACAGTTAAAAAGGTGTTTTATGATAAAGCCTAATAGAGTTACAGTTATTGCAGAAATAGGTGTAAATCATAATGGGGATATATCACTTGCAAAGAAGCTAATCGATGTTGCCGTAGAAGCTGGAGCTGACGTGGCTAAATTTCAAAGTTTTGTTACAGAGGAAGAGCTTGTTGTTGATACTCCTAAAGCGGGATATCAAAAAAAAACGACGGATGGGGACGAGTCACAATTTGACATGATTAAACGACTAGAGCTGTCAAGGCAAGATCATGAAGAGCTTTTGAGCTACTGCCAATGCAAGAATATTACTTTTATGTCTTCCGCTTTTGATTTGGTGAGCATCGACTTACTAATTGAGTTAGGAATGACAACTTTTAAAATTCCGTCAGGTGAGATAACAAATACTCCTTATTTAAGAAAAATAGGCCACCGAAATGCAAATGTAATACTGTCAACAGGCATGGCTGACTTACGCGAAGTTGAGTTTGCTTTCAATACTTTGGTTAAGTCTGGTACAGAAAAAGAAAACATAACTATTCTGCATTGCACTTCAGAGTACCCGGCCTCTATGGAGAGTGTTAACCTCTTAGCTATGTCAGAGCTTGGTGATAACTTTGGTACAGAGTACGGGTACTCAGATCATACCCAAGGTGCTGAGGTAGCTATTGCTGCCGTTGCTCTAGGAGCTTCAGTAATAGAAAAACACATAACGTTAGATAAAAAAATGGCAGGTCCAGATCATGAGGCTTCAATGGAGCCAAAAGAATTTATTGCTATGGTTAAAGCCATCAGAAATATCGAAACGGCCCTAGGAAGTAAGGTAAAAACTTTATCGAGCGTGGAGTTGGAAAACAAAAGAGTTGTTAGAAAGCGCATCGTTGCTAAGTGTGAGATCAAGCGTGGGGATGTATTTTCCATGTCTAACTTGACAACCAAGCGCACAAGCTCAGGAGTAGATGCCCAATTTTGGGATGAGCTTATCGGCAAAGTTGCAACAAAAAATTACTATTATGACCAGTCAATAGAGAGAGAAGAATGACGCATAAAGAGCTGAATCAATTATTTTCTTCTCTACCCAGTAACCTTCGACACCCGATGTTAAGATTTGAGTATGTTGAGGTGATGGCAAATCAATATGATAACGCACAAGCATGCTTTTTCCTCCATAGGGAGGAGGATAGTTTCTTTTACCACCCATTTTTAGTATTTAAAAGCGAGGTAGAAGGGAGAGTTATCAAAGATATTGAGTCTGCTTATGGATTTGGTGGAGCTATAAGCTCCTCTTCTGATATAGGTTTTATTGAGCGTAGTGTTAATGCTTATAGAGAGTACTGTATTAAGAATAACTTCCTAGTTGAATTTATTCGCTATAATTGTTGCTTGAAAAATAGCAAGCTCTATGATGGTCAACTCAATGAGAATAGAGATGTAGTTGTAGTTGATTTAACTCTAGAAGTAATAACCTCGCAAATTCAAGCGAGAACGAGAAGTGCTATTAGAAAAGCGAAGCGCGAAGGTATCAGAGTTATTTGGTCAAAAGATAGAGAGTATGTTGAGGCGTTTATCGAACAATATTACGAAACGATGACACGTTTGCGGGCCAACTCCGACTACTTTTTTCCTAAAAGCGTACTTCGAGAGCTTGTAAGTTTACCATTTTGTGAGCTCGCGATAGCTACTTTTAACGGACAAGTAATTGCTGGAGCAAGTTTTTTTATTGATGGTGATTATATGGAGTACCACCTTTCTGCAAATAATCAATATGGGCAAAAATTAAATGCAACTAAATTGATTATTGAACAAGCGATGCTAAAAGGTAAAGAATACGGAGCCAAGTATTTGCATTTGGGAGGTGGATACACCACTTCAAATGATGATCCACTTTTACGTTTCAAAATGCTTTTCAGCAAGAATCAAGAAAAGTATGTGGTTGGCCATAAAGTACTCGATACAGAACGTTATCAATCACTTAAAAAAATATGCATAAAGCCTGGTATTAATCTTGCTAAAACAAACCGAGTGATTTTTTATCGCTAATATGTATTGACGCTAACTGCTTATATAGGAAAGGGCTATGAGCTGGGATCCAATTTGGGAAAAAATATATAGTGAGAGAAGCTGGGGAAAATACCCGGATACAGACGTAGTTCGCTTCGTTGCTCGTAATTTTTATAATGTAGAGAATAGAGGGGAAGTAAAGCTCCTAGAGATGGGGTGTGGCCCAGGTGCTCAGTTGTGTTTTATGGCGCGTGAAGGGTTTCATGTGACAGGCGTTGAAGGTTCAAAAACAGCTGTTCGTATTGCAAATGAAAGGCTTGATGCTGAGGTTCCTAGTTGGCAAGGAGAGGTTGTTGAAGGTGATGTTATAAGCTTAGCTTACGGAGATGAATATTTTGACGCGGTTTTAGATATTGGGGTCACACCTACAACGAGCTTTGAAGTTGCCCAAAAAATATTTAGTGAAGCCAGCCGAGTATTAAAGGTTGGTGGTCTCTTATACAGCCGATGTTTGGCTAAAGGCTGCTGGGGAGATAATACAGGTGAAGAAGTTGCAAAAAACACCTATTTGGTTTCTGAAGGGCCAATGGTTAACCAAGGGGCAATCCGCTTTACTGATAAGTCAGAAATACAGTCTTTATTGCCTATTGACTTAGAATTAATATCTATTGAAGTAATGAGCTATGGAATGGAAGATAAGCCAGTTAAACAATGGATGATAACTGCCAAAAAATTAGGAAGTTAAAATGTCTTGGGATAAAACTTGGGAAGACATATTTAAATCACAGGCTTGGGGGAAATATCCTGGGGAAGATATTGTCCGGTTTATCGCTAGAAATTATTACAAGTGCGAGGATCGCTGTGCAGTAAAATTACTTGAAATTGGTTGTGGTCCGGGTGCAAATATATGGTTTATGGCACGAGAGGGCTTTAATGTCACTGGTATTGATGGTTCCAAAACAGCTATAGCTCAAGCTAAAGCCCGACTTGATCATGAGGTTCCTGATTGGCAAGGCCACCTTGATATTGGGGATATGATTAAACTACCTTATAGTGACAAACAATTTGATTGTGTGCTGGATATTGAGGCAAGCTCAACAAACTCGTTTGAAAATACACAAAAAATTTATCAAGAAGCTGCAAGAGTGTTGAAGCCTAATGGGCTCCTATATATAAGAACGTTTGCTACGGGAACTTGGGGAGACAAAACTGGTGAGCAGTTGGCACATAACACTTATATACCACAAGAAGGACCTATGGCGGCTAAAGGTTTGACTAGATTTACCGATGAAGAAGATATAGTAAAACTGTTGCCAACTGATATGAAGTTGAGAAATGTCGATTTGCTTCAGTGGGGGCGCGGTGTTGAGGTCATTAAGGAGTGGATGATTATTGCACAGAAAGAGGCATAGTTTGGAGTAATTATATGGGCGATATTTGGAAAGCAACTCAATTAAGCGCTTCTGCGTTTATGAAGGATGCGATAAAAATCTTAAATAATTCACCAATTAAGCTGGTTACTGTGGTTGAGAAGGGACGGCTGCTTGGAGTGATAACTGATGGTGACATTCGAAGGGCTATATTGGATTTCAAATCCCTAGAAACACCATTGACAGAAATCATGTGTCGTGAGCCGATAACTGCAAATGAGTTTGATAGCAAAGCATTTGTGATGTCATTATTAGAAAAAAATAAGCTCCAACAGATACCTATTGTAGATAAAAATAGGGAACTTAAAAACATCATTACAAAGGATGGTTTGTTAAAAAAATGCGAAATCCCAAACACTGTGTTTTTAATGGCGGGTGGGTTTGGTACTCGTTTAAAGCCATTGACCCAAAGTTGTCCTAAGCCTTTATTGAGAGTTGGGAAAAAGCCGATATTGGAGACCATTCTAGATAGCTTTTGCCTGCATGGTTTCAAGAATTTTTTTATTTCCGTTCATTATAAGGCTGACATGATAAAAGATCACTTTTCTAATGGTATTAAGTATGGTGTCGATATTGATTATGTGGAGGAAAAAGAGCCGTTAGGAACTGCAGGCGCACTGAGCTTACTACCTGAGCAGGTCGTCCCTGTTGTGATGATGAATGGAGATCTTTTGACAAAAGTTGACTTCTCTGAGCTATTGGCCTATCACCAAGAGGAGGGAGCGGCGATAACCATGTGTGTTAGAGAGCACGAATATCAAATTCCCTATGGTGTGATTAAATCTGAAAATAATGAAGTTGTTCGAATAGTTGAAAAGCCAACAGAAAAGTACTTTGTAAATGCAGGAGTATATGTTGTCTCTCCGAGTGTCATCAATCGCCTTAATTACGGAGAGCGTCTAGATATGCCAGATTTGATTAACTCTTGCTTACAAAGTAATGAAAAAATTTCTATGTTTCCGATACATGAATACTGGTTAGATATTGGGCGTATGTCTGACTTTGAACGTGCGCAATCAGATATTATTAACTTTTTTTAAATATGAAATATGACATTCTCGTCTCAGGGTACGGTGCAATAGCACAACGCCACATTAATAACCTAAATAACTTGGGAATAATTAAATCTCTTACAATAGTAAAAAAAGTTATGCTCGAAGACCAACCTAATTATAAGTTCCCTGTCGCTATTTATACTGATTTTAAACAGGCAATTAATGAAAGACATTTTGATATAGCAATCATTGCTTCTCCAGCCAGCGCACATTCAGACCAGCTACATCAACTAAGCAACTTAAAGATTGGCTGTTTGGTTGAAAAACCGATCACTTTGAATGGTCATCAAGCTCAAGAGTTATATCAGTTTACTAGGTTAAAGAATATGAACTGTATAATTGGCTACGATTTGATTTATACCAAAGGGTTTACTGAGGTAAGTCGCATATTACATTCTGAATGTTTGGGAAAAATTTGGCACATTAATATCTCAGTTGGTCAATTTTTACCGGACTGGCGGCCGAGTAAAAATTATAAAACTACGGTATCGGCAGTTAAGGCGTTAGGTGGCGGAGCTTTAAGAGAGTTAAGCCATGAGCTAGATTACTTACTGGCATTATTTAACGTATCAAATATTGAATTTTCAGCCCAGTTAGTTAGACATTCTATCTTGGCAATGGACTGTGAAAATGAGGCTAATATTTTTGGCGGCTTATCATTGCGAAGCCAAGCTGAGAAGGTTAGCTTTTCAATTCATCTTGATATGCTAAAACGCTTTCCAAGTAGGTATCTGTATATTGAAGGCGCAAAAGGGTCATTGACATGGGATTTAATAAGGCAAAAGGTTACTTATAACTCATGTGGAGAAGAGTTGAAAGAAATTGATGTTCGAGAGGATAGCAATCAACCATATGTGAAACTAATACAAACTCTGATATCGCAAAGTGCTAATTCTGTCACTAGTAAGCAAGCCCTGCTCAGGTCTGTTCAGGTTATGAGTTGGATTGATTCTATAGAAGAAGCTGCAAGCAATAAATGTCAAGTATCGTTTAGTTTGAGGGAATTTAATGGATAAAGTTATTGCGTTTACTTTTGCACGTGCGGGTTCAAAGGGTGTACCTAATAAAAATATTAGGCTTTTACATGGAAAGCCTTTACTTCAATACGCCATAGAGTCAGCTCATGCGTGCCAATTAATCGATAAACATTATGTGTCAACTGATGGAGACGCTATAAAGGACATAGCTAAAAGTTTAGGGTGCGAAATCATCCATCGGCCAGAGTCGCTAGCATCGGATTCTGCTAGTGAGTGGCTTGCATGGCAACATGCTGTTCAATATCTTGTTGCGCGGGGAGAAATGTCGAAGAGTGATATTTTCGTTAGTGTACCTTGTACCTCTCCACTAAGAACTTCAGCTGATATCTCTTCTGCAATAGAAGCATTTTTGACCAATACCTGTGATTTGGCTTTAGGCATAACTGAAGCTGATCATAGCCCTTATTTTAATATGGTTAAAATGGACTCTGAAGGAGTAATAGAAACAATTTGTGGTGATGAAACTTTCACACGTAGGCAAGAAGTCCCAGTATCATGGAACATCACAACCATGGTATATGTGACTACTGCTGAATATATTTTACGAGAAAACGGTGTTATGGACGGTAGAATTCTGGGAGTAAAAATGCCGAAATTAAGAGCTATTGATATTGATACTGAGATCGATTTTGAGTATGCAGAATTTTTATTAAATCGATAAGCCGGAGAGTGAAATTATGAGAAGTATTTCTGAATTACAGAGCTTAGCTGATTTTTGGGGTATTATCACAGGTGGTGGGGGGCATGTAGGGCAAGCCGCGGCGGCGGCATTAATGGAGCTTGGTGCAAATGTTGTGCTTTGGGATAGAAGCAAAGCCGCTCTAGATATAGCCTCTGCCAATTTAGCTGAGTACAAGAACCAATTATATACAATCTGCTGTGACTTGGCTATAGAAGAAGATATTGTAAAGGGAGTTGAACAGTATCGGGAAATATCATCGGGTAGATTAAACTTTTTGATTAATAATGCGGCTTTTGTTGGCACCGATAATTTAACTGGGTGGGCGGTACCTTTTGAACAGCAAAGTTATGATACTTTTTCAAAATGCATTGACGTGAATTTAGCAGCACCGTTTTTATTGACAAAGTTGTGTATGCCCCTGTTTGAGATAACTTCAACAGGTTGTCGAAGTGTTGTAAATATTTCTTCTATCTATGGAGTGGTTGGACCGCAAATGGCTATGTATGAGGGAACAAATTTAGGTAACCCCGCAGCCTATGCGACTAGTAAAGCTGGATTAATGCAGTTCACAACTTGGCTTAGCAGTGTTGGTGCACCAAATATAAGGGCTAATAATATCGTTTTAGGTGGTATTTATCGTAATCAAGATGAAGCATTTGTAGAGAAGTATATCCAACGAGTTCCATTGAGGAGAATGGCAACAGAAGAAGATATAAAAGGCGCAGTTATCTTTCTGTGTAGTGGGTTATCGAATTATATGACGGGGCAGTCAATAGTTTTAGATGGTGGTTGGACAGCAATCTGACGTATAAACTTTGAGAAGGTGCTACACTTATTGAGTAGGGTACTTAATGGTGCATCATTATGAAAATCGAAAATCCACATTTGTCTTTATTTAATCAGATATCAGAAAAGAACAAGACATTGTCCGAGCAACTATCAACTGGTAAGAAAGTTAATTCTGCCGCTGACGATGCTGCGGCTTTGCAGATCATTAACCGTTTGACGTCTCAACAGGACGGCTACAGTCAATCCATTCGTAACGCATATGATGGTATCTCGTATTCGCAAACCGCTGACTCGGCATTATCTGGTGTGAATGATGCAGTTTCCCGGATTAGAGAATTATCGATTCAAGCCGGTAATGGGGCGCTGACAGATAGTGACCGTCAAGCATTGCAAGAGGAAGTATCGCAGTTGCAAACGCAAATCAGCGAAACGTTTGAAAATACTACATTTGGTGGCGCACAAATTTTTGACGGTGAGTCTCGTAGTTTTCAGGTAGGTCCTGACGCTAATACCACTCAGTCGCTACAGCAGACTGATGGTGGTTTTGCCAGTGCAATATTGAGTGTGGACATTTCGACGCAGGCGGGCGCACAAGCTGCCATTGATGCGGCAGATACAGTCTCTGAGGATTTAAACAGCCAACGCGCGGAGCTTGGCGCATTTGAAAATGCGGTATCTAGTACAATTCGCTCTGCAAGTAACCAACGTGAGAACATTGCGGCGAGCCAAAGTCGAATTCAAGACACCGATTACGCGCAAGCGGTGAGCGATCAAGTTGCCAACGATATTTTATCGCAAGCTTCTATTGCTTTGCGTGGTCAAGCTAATCAGTCTTCATCATCGGTACTAGGTTTATTATAAATTAATACCAAAGTATTGATATAGAACAGCTCTAGTGGCGATTTTTTGGCGTTAATGTCAAAAAGTTGCCACTTAGGTATTGCATCCCCCTTAATCTCTCTTACAATCTAACTATTGAAAAAATTTTAAGTAGATTGGTTCTCAAGCAATGGTCTTGATCTTAGATAACAACAACAAAAGAGCGATCGGATTAGGTGCGGCACTTAGTTTTGTCGGTCAAGCAAATGAAGTGCTGGCCGAAGAGCGTTATGAGCCCAAGATCCTTGATAACAACCAAGAACCAATTTTTGTGCTAGGCGCTTTGCAAAGCTTAACACACGAAGCGTTGATAAAATCTCATCCCGCCGTCCCGTTTTTATTAATAGGTGAAACGCTCAGGCCGCTACTTGCATTACCGAATGTAATAGGGCTCATCACCGAACCCTTTGGGCAAGAAGTCACGATGCAATTGCTACATGACTGTCAGCAATATTTACGCATGCTTCCAAATAAAGAGAACAAGCTACTAAATAAGAGCTTTGATGGTTTAGTTGGGGAAACCGAAGCGGTTAAAAACGTTCGTTTCTTGATTTCTCAAGTGGCTAAAACCGACGCCAATGTCCTTATTTTGGGTGAATCGGGAACCGGTAAGGAAGTGGTTGCACGTAACGTACACTTATTGTCTAAACGTGCGCAGGGACCATTTGTGCCAGTTAACTGTGGTGCTATCCCTGGGGAGCTTTTAGAAAGCGAGCTTTTTGGTCATGAAAAAGGTGCGTTTACTGGCGCGATTTCAGCCAGAAAAGGACGTTTTGAACTGGCGCAAGGAGGTACACTTTTTCTCGATGAAATCGGTGATATGCCACTGCAAATGCAGGTGAAATTGTTACGAGTTTTGCAAGAACGCACCTATGAACGAGTCGGGGGCACAAAGCCTATTCAGGCAGATGTTCGTGTGATTGCCGCGACGCACCGGAATCTTGAAACCATGATTGAAGATGGCAAGTTTCGCGAAGACTTATTTTATAGACTCAATGTATTCCCCATTGAAAACCCCTCTTTAAACGAGCGTGCGGAAGATATTGCGCTACTGCTAAAAGAACTAACACGTAGAGTAAATGAGCAAACGGGCAATTCGGTTAAGTTTACCGATAGAGCCGTAGACAGCTTAAAGTCGCACGCTTGGCCTGGAAATATTCGAGAGCTTGCAAACCTTGTGGAACGAATGGTGATTATGTTCCCAGACAAGGTTGTCGATGTGACGGATTTACCACAAAAGTACCGCTATATAGAAGTCGAAGCGTTTGAGCCTGAATATCCAGAAGAACTATTAGAAAAAGATGCGTTCAATGAGCTATTTAGCGATGGTTTTAGTGACGACGAAGAGGACATGGTCGCGGAAGATTTTGCGCCGCAAGCACCGAATGTTGGCTTACTGCCGGACGAGGGGATAGAGTTAAAAGAATATTTAGCAGAGCTTGAAATTGATTTGATCACTCAAGCTTTAGAGCGCTACGATTATGTGGTTGCTCGAGCGGCTGAAATCTTGGGCGTTCGCCGTACAACATTAGTTGAGAAGATGAAAAAGTATAATCTCAATCGTGACTGATAGTTCATCAATTACTACCTAACCTGAACTCGGGATAAGAAGTAAGTTAATCCACTAAAATCACTAAATTCAAAAGCGAAGTATCACTCTAGCCAGAAGTTATTTCTTAATACAAGGCAAATTTGTGCGTCAATAGCTGGCCTATTGCAAGCAAATTTAACGCAGTAGTAAGGGATAACAGCTGCTAGAGAACAAGTTGTTATTCCAAGTTCAGGTTACCGGCTCAACTCAGCAAGGCCGCTTAATACGCGGCCTTGTACTTTATTGTTTAAAGTTGAGTAAAATCCAATTCTTGATAACTGGCAATAATGGTTTGTTTGCAAAAACAGTTATCGGCATGGTCGTTAACCATGCCGCAAGCTTGCATATGTGCATACACGGTGGTTGAGCCTAAAAACTTAAATCCACGTTTTTTTAAGTCCTTAGCAAATTTGTCGCTGAGTTCACTGGTGGCAACGGCATCGTGTTTGTCACGCATGGGATTGATAACAGGCTTGTAATTAACAAATTGCCACTGGTATTTTGCAAAGCTGCCAAACTCTTGCTGAATTTCAATAAATCGCTTAGCGTTGTTTATCGTTGCTGCGATTTTTGCGCGGTTTCTAATAATTCCGTCAAATGCTAATAGCCGCTCGATATCTTGCTCTGTCATCTGGCTCACTTTGTGTACATCAAAATCGTGGAATGCTTTTCTATAGCCTTCACGTTTTTTTAAAATGGTATACCAGCTTAAGCCAGCTTGTGCAGATTCCAATGTGATAAACTCAAACAAGCTCTGGTCATCCAGTACAGGTCTTCCCCATTCCTTATCATGGTACTCAACATAATCGGGTTTGCTCTCGTCCACCCAGCCGCATCGTATTGTCATTGTTGGCTCTCTTCTATCAAATTGTGAATATGAATAAGCTAAATGATTTATTACGCCAACTACTCATTGCGGCATCACATTTGGCTTTCAAAAACTCTAGCACAATGCTGTATATAAAAACAGTGTCAATAAATTGATATTGTTAAGTGTTATATAACTCTATGTTTTAAAGGAATATAAAGTTGGATCGTTTTTTGCTTTTATCCATTGAGTTTATTTTTAAGAGAGCGGAAAAATGGCATTAGCACATGTTATTAATCCACAATTTGTACCAACGACGAATCGCTACAATCCCTGTTTGCTGCAAGAAGCCTACGTCGGTGAGCTAAGCGACCTTAGGCAGCAGGCGAGTTGGTTAAGTCATCTTGTTGATACTATGCCTGCGGGTGTCGTGGTACTTGATGGTCAAGGTATGATTGCCAAGGCGAATCAAATTGCGATGGATATGTTGGGTGAACCACTCGAAGGTGAAAAGTGGTTTAGCGTTATTCAGCGTTCATTTCGACCACAGCAGGACGATGGTCATGAAGTCTCTCTTAAAGATGGCAGAAGAATTAAGTTAGATATTACCGCGCTAACACCGGAACCTGGGCAACTCATTTTGATGACAGATCTCACCGAGACGCGCCGGCTCCAAAGTCGTGTTGCGCATATGCAAAGATTAAGTGCGTTAGGAAAAATGGTTGCCTCATTGGCGCATCAAGTGCGTACGCCGTTATCGGCTGCGATGTTATATGGTGCAAATCTTGGTGCAGCTAATCTTCCTTCGGCTTCTCGAGAAAAGTTTCACGATAAGTTGATGTCTCGGTTAAAAGACTTAGAAAGCCAAGTTAATGACATGCTGTTGTTCGCTAAAAGCGGTGAACAACAAGTGGTTGAGCGAGTGTCAATGCAACAGTTATTGAGTGAAGTCAAAGCGGGTGCTGACGCTATGGTTGAGCTTAACCAAGCAAAGTTGGAAGCATTTTTACCCGAGCCAGATATCGAAATATTAGGTAATCGTACGGCGCTTGCAAGTGCGATCCAAAACCTGATCCACAACAGTATTCAAATAATTGGCAGTGCGGCACATATTGAACTTAATGCAGAGCGCGAGCCGTGTGGCGAGTATGTACGTATCTCAGTTGTTGATAATGGTCCTGGTATTGATGAAACCTTAGTCGACAAGTTGTTTGAACCATTTTTTACAACTAAGTCGCAGGGGACTGGGTTAGGACTTGCGGTGGTTAATTCAGTCGCTAACGCACACAAAGGGTTTGCACAGGCAGACAATATTGAAGGTAAGGGTGCGCGTTTTAGCTTGGTACTACCACTAATTGAGGCGGAGGAACTATGAGTAACAGAGTTTTAGTTGTTGAAGATGATGCTGGTTTAAGAGAAGCACTCATTGATACATTGCAGCTTTCAAATATCGAGTGCGTAGAAGCAAGTTGTGCGGAACAAGCCGTTTTATTGCTAAAGCAAGAAACCTTTTCTTTGGTGGTGAGTGACGTGCAAATGGGTGCCATGAGTGGGCTTGACTTGTTAAAGACCATTAAACTCAACTATCCCGAATTACCGGTATTGATGATGACGGCATACGCGACCATTGATGATGCGGTTGAAGCGATGAGATTGGGTGCCATCGACTATATGGCTAAGCCATTTGCGCCTGAAGTATTGCTCAATATGGTTGGACGTTATCTACCTGAGAAGGAAAAAGAGACAGACGGCCCCATTGTTGCCGATCCAAAGAGTATTAAACTACTTGAACTGGCTGCAAAAGTAGCTAAGTCGGATGCCAGCGTTATGGTACTTGGACCGAGCGGTTCAGGTAAAGAAGTGTTGGCTCGCTATATTCACGATAAATCCGACAGAGCAGATGAGCCCTTTATCGCAATTAACTGCGCTGCAATCCCAGAAAATATGCTTGAAGCGACCCTGTTTGGTTACGAAAAGGGGGCATTTACAGGTGCCATTCAGGCGTGTCCTGGAAAATTTGAGCAAGCACAAAAGGGAACGATTTTGCTTGATGAGATCACAGAGATGGATTTGGGATTACAAGCAAAATTACTTCGCGTGTTACAAGAGCGCGAGGTAGAGCGTTTAGGTAGCAGAAAAACCATTTCACTGGACGTCAGAGTGTTGGCAACCAGTAACCGCGATTTAAAAGAAGCGGTGGAGGATGGGGTATTTAGAGAAGATTTATATTATCGCCTCAATGTTTTCCCACTAGAGTGGTTGCCACTGAAGGACAGAGCGGGTGATATCGCAGTGTTAGCCGAGCATTTGTTGGTAAGACATACGCAAAAAGCAGGCAAGCCAACACCTATATTAAGCAGCGGTGCAAAGCGCAAGCTCAGTTCACACAGTTGGCCTGGAAACGTAAGAGAGCTAGACAACGTTATTCAACGTGCCCTGATTTTGTTCCAAGGTAATGAAATTCAAGAAGATGATATTTTTATCGAAAATTTCTCACCGATGGCTTTGATTGAGTCTGCACCACTTGTAAATCATGAAGCATCAGCTTTAATGGAGCGCTCTCAAGGTGAGGATGAAATCATTAGCTATAAAGATGAGTTACAGGATAAAGAACACCAAATTATTTTAGATACGCTAGCAAAGTTTAATGGTAAACGTAAAGAGGTGGCGGAGGTGTTAGGTATGAGTCCTCGCACACTTCGCTATAAGCTGGCAAAAATGCGAGATTTAGGGATTGCACTACCCGCTTAACCTAAGTTACCTGAGTTTATAAACAATGAGTTAGCTCATTGCTTTTCCAAACCTCAGGTTAAGCTTTATCTGCTAATTCAAATTTACTCAGGCGCCTATTAAAGATCAGCAGATCTTAGGCGCATAGTTTTCACTTCTATGCACTGCCAATTTTTCGACATGCTAAAAATATTTCAACATACTGAAAATTAACGATTTTAAGTTGGCACGTTTTCTGCTTTATTACAGGTAACTAAGAGTTATTTTGAGTAAAGCATCATGAAAGTACAATCATCAGCGCTATTTCAAGAAATGCAGGCAATGGCTGCAGAAGCGACGAGAAACACACAGCCATCAGTGCAGTCGGTTAAGACGGCGGCATCTTCGTCGGCTCAGTTTGGCGATTTACTCTCAGACGCACTTAATACGGTTCATGGCTTACAACAAGAAGCGAAACAAAAAGTCACCGCTGTTGAAATGGGTGACAGAAGCGTTTCTCTTGCAGAAGCTATGATAGCGAAACAAAAATCGTCGGTCGCTTTTGAGGCAACAGTGCAAGTTCGTAATAAACTTGTTGAGGCCTATAAAGAAATCATGAGCATGCCAGTTTAATTGAGTGACTGTGGAGAGTAATCGTGGCTACTAATCAATCAACAGATCTTACGCTTTCCGATGCAGCGCTGAATAATGACAGCGGATCGGATGAGCAACAAGAGCAAAAATCAGGCTACTTCAGTGCGCTAAGCGGTGTTGATATGTTGCGCCAGGTTACTCTGGTTATTGCCCTTGCTATTTGTTTAGCAATCGCAATCTTTATTATCATTTGGGCGCGCCAACCAGATATGCGCCCACTTGGTAAATACCCAACAGAAGAACTCGTCGAAACGTTAGACTTTTTAGACCAACAGAAAATTGAATACCAATTAGATGGTAATATCATTTTAGTCGCTGAGTCGGACTATCAAGACATAAAACTACGCATGGCGCGTGACGGTTTTACCCAGTCTCCGAGTTCTGGCACTGATATTCTGATGCAAGATATGGGTTTTGGTGTTAGCCAACGTCTTGAAAGAGAGCGCTTAAAACATAGCCGTGAGCAACAACTTGCGAGAACAATTGAAGAGTTACAAGACGTAAATCGTGCAAAAGTGTTACTTGCAATTCCAAAAGAAAACGTCTTTGCACGTCGCGAGAAAAAGCCCTCTGCAACCGTAGTTATTACCCTTAAACGTGGCAAAACGCTTGGCGGCGAAGAAGTTGATTCAATCGTAGACATTGTGGCATCAGCGGTACAAGGCCTAGAGCCTTCACGCGTGACTGTCACCGATCAAAACGGTCGTCTACTCAACTCTGGTTCTCAAGACTCTTTAGCTGCGCGCTCGAGAAAAGAGTATGAAATCGAACGTAAGCGTGAACAAGAATATCTAGAAAAAATTGATAGTATCCTGATCCCAACTGTAGGTCTTGGTAACTTTACCGCGCAGGTTGACTTAACGATGGATTTCAGCGCAGTTGAAGAAACGCAAAAACGTTATAACCCAGATTTACCTGCGGTTCGCAGCGAAACAACGTATGAAGAAAATAATATTGGTGGTTTAGCTGTCGGTATTCCGGGTGCGCTGACTAATCAGCCTCCAGTGAACTCAAATATCCCAGAGGTTGCTGGGCAAGGCGGCAATGGTCAAAGTGCAACACCAAGCAGTAATCAAAAAGAAGCAACCCGTAACTATGAATTAGACACCACTATTAGCCATAAACGTCAGCAAACAGGTGTTATTCGCCGGATCAGTGTGAGTGTGGCCGTTGACTACCTCGCAAAACCTGATGCTGAAGGTAACATGGCTATGGCGCCGCGTACGCAAGAAGAGCTAAATAACATCCGTCGTTTGCTACAAGGTGGTGTGGGCTTTGATATGCAGCGAGGTGATGCACTAGAGGTAGTGACTGTGCCATTCGTGCGTGAAGACCTCACTGAAATGCAAGAGATACCACTTTGGGAGCAAGATTGGTTCCAAAAGACAATCCGTCTTGCAGCAGGTACCTTAGTGATCATTGTGCTAATCTTAGCGGTAGTAAGACCTATGCTTAAGCGTCTAATTTACCCAGATGATACGCTTGAAGATTTTGATGAAGATGCGTTGACCAGTGGTGTAGATTTAGGTGACAGTACACTCGATATGCTAAATAACGAATTCGATGAGTCTGCGGTTGGCTTCTCTTCTGACGGTAGATTACAATTGCCAGACTTACATGGCGACGAGGACTTACTCAAAGCAGTACGTGCCTTAGTTGCTAACGAACCAGAACTCTCATCACAAGTTGTGAAAGCGTGGTTGACAGAAGATGACTGATCAAGAACAAAAACAATTGCCCGCAGCCTTTGACGTTGACAAGCTAGATGGCGTCGACAAGGCTGCCATCTTACTGCTTAGTTTGACTGAAGAAGATGCGGCTCAGATTTTGAAACACTTAGAGCCGAAGCAAGTGCAAAAGGTCGGTATGGCGATGGCCTCCATGGATGACCTATCTCAGGCTAAAATTGCAGCTGTGCACAATTTGTTTATCGAACAAATTCAAAGTTTTAGTACAATTGGTTTCCAATCGGAAGATTTTATTAAGAAGGCGCTAACCGCAGCACTTGGTGAAGACAAAGCGGCAAGCCTTATTGACCAAATCGTTATGGGCTCTGGTGCAAAAGGGTTGGATTCGTTGAAGTGGATGGACTCGAAGCAAGTTGCCAATATTATCCGCAACGAGCACCCGCAGATCCAAACGATCGTATTGTCTTATCTCGAGCCTGAGCAATCCGCCGAAATTTTGTCTCAGTTTCCTGAGAAAGTACGCTTAGATTTAACAATGCGTATTGCAAACTTAGAAGAAGTACAACCGGCGGCACTACAAGAACTCAACGAGATCATGGAGAAACAGTTCGCAGGTCAAGCTGGTGCACAAGCGGCGAAGATGGGTGGCTTAAAAGCCGCTGCGGATATCATGAACTACCTAGACACCAATGTCGAAGGCCAGTTGATGGATTCAATCCGAGAACATGACGAAGAAATGTCGCAACAAATTCAAGACCTCATGTTTGTGTTTGAAAACTTGATGGATGTAGAAGACAGAGGTATCCAAGCCATACTGCGTGAAGTGCAGCAAGACGTACTGATGAAAGCAATTAAAGGCGCGGACGAATCTTTAAAAGAAAAGATTATGAAGAATATGTCTAAGCGTGCTGCTGAGATGATGCAAGATGACCTTGAGGCTATGCCTCCAGTGCGGATCAGTGAAGTGGAAGCTGCACAAAAAGAAATTTTGGCAACGGCTAGACGTTTGGCTGACTCAGGCGAAATTATGCTTGGTGGCGGTGGTGGTGAGGAGTTCCTATAAACCATGGTCGATAAAAAGTTTTATAAAGGCCGCCCAGTCAGCACCGAAGCACTGGATGAGTTATTAGAAAACTGGCCCATTCCAGATGTTACGGATAAGCCCGAAAAATACCGTGGTCGTTCTACGGCCTTCGGTACGCCGTTGGAAGAGTTGTATACTAAGAGAGAGGTGAGCGCAGAACCTGAGCCGCAAGAGCCTGAATTCCCTACTTTGACCATTGAAGAATTAGAGCAGATCCGTCAGGATGCCTACGACGAAGGAATAAAGCAAGGCCACGAACAAGGCTATATTGAAGGATTTGACAAAGGAGTTTCTGAAGGTAAAGAAGCCGGTTATAAAGAAGGCGTAGAAATAGGTAAAGAAAAGGGACTTGAGGAAGCACAACCGCTTATTGAAGAAAGGATGAAAGCGCTATCCACTATTTTAGATGGCATGCAAACGCCACTGAAAAAGGTTGATGATGAGTGTGAAAAGCAGCTGGTTGTACTCGTCAATTTATTGGCAGAGCAGGTTATTTTTAAAGAGCTCAAGACCACGCCTGAGCTCATTTTAAACGCGTTGAAAAAAGCGATGGACGCGCTGCCTGTCAAAGATCAATCAGTACGCATCCATTTGCACCCCGAAGATTTAGCTTTAGTGCAAGCCATGTACGGCGAGGAACATATACAATCACAGCATTGGCAGTTACTTCCAGAGCCGACGTTGGACAGAGGTGGCTGTGAGGTGAAAACGCCACAGTCATCCATTGATATGACGCTTAAAAACCGTATTAGCGAAGTGTTGGAATCATTTTTGCAAGATAGCGGTATAAACCAATAATACTGCACTGTTATCTAGATAAGCGAAGCAATCAAATCAGGATAACGATGCCTTCCTAAGGTAATTGCGAACATGTCGACATCTGCTGCTATGAGCGAGCGCATCAGTAAGTATCAGAAATTTGTCAAACCATACGGGGTTGCGGTTGCAGGCAGCCTCACCCGCGTGGTTGGCCTCACCCTTGAAGCTAGGGGGCTAAGTGCTCCCGTCGGCAGTCAATGTAAAATCGAGACGCTGGGCGGTTTTATTGATGCAGAAGTCATCGGTTTCAATCAAGAAACGCTTTACCTTATGCCAAACGACCATATTACAGGCGTCCTTCCTGGAGCGCGAGTGATCCCAAAAGTTAAGGATGCTGGATTACCTGTCGGAATGGGTCTACTTGGCCGCGTGGTTGACGGACTTGGTAGGCCACTAGATGGTCTTGGTGCCATTGACGCTGAGAAGCATCTAAAATTTGCCGCAGCGCCCATTAACCCACTTGCAAGGCGTCCAATCGACTCACCAATGGATGTAGGTGTGCGCGCGATAAATTCGATCGTGACAGTGGGTCAAGGCCAACGTATGGGGCTGTTTGCAGGGAGTGGTGTGGGTAAATCGGTATTGCTTGGCATGATGACGCGAGGCAGTGAGGCGGATGTTATCGTCGTTGGCTTGGTCGGTGAACGTGGTCGTGAGGTGAAAGAATTTATCGATGAGATTTTGGGCGTCGAGGGTAGACGCCGCTCCGTAGTGGTTGCCGCTCCCGCCGATGCCTCACCGCTGATGCGCTTAAAAGGCTGTGAGAGTGCTGTGACTATTGCGGAGTATTTTCGCGATCAAGGGTTAAATGTACTGTTGTTACTGGATTCGGTGACGCGCTATGCCATGGCACAACGTGAGATAGCGCTTGCTGTAGGCGAGCCGCCAGCCACAAAAGGGTATCCGCCTTCCGTGTTTGCAAAGCTCCCAGCGTTGGTTGAGCGCGCAGGTAATGGTGGTGAGGGACAAGGCTCAATTACCGCATTCTTTACGGTATTGAGTGAAGGTGATGATATGCAAGACCCTATTGCCGATGCCGCGCGAGCTATTTTGGATGGTCATATTGTGTTATCACGAGAGCTTGCTGATAGTGGTCATTACCCAGCGATAGATATTGAAAAGTCCATTAGTCGAGTCATGCCGCAAGTGGTGTCAGAGGCACACATGCAGCAAGCCAGAGTGCTCAAGCAAGTCTATTCAATGTACCAGCAAAATAAAGACATGATCACCTTAGGTGCTTATCAACGCGGAAGTGACCAGATGTTAGATCAGGCGATAAACTTGATGCCTGCTGTGAATAACTTCCTTCAGCAAGGCATGAAAGACGTGATCAATTATGACGAGTGTTTACAAGGCCTCGCTAAGCTACTAGGACAAGCATAATGGCAAATAACAAACTGACTTTATTGCTTAAGCTAGAAAAAGACAAAGAAGATAACCTTCGAGCGAATTTTGTTCAAGCGCAGCAGCACTTAGCAACAAACCAACAACGGTTATCGGGACTAAACGATTTCCGTCTGGAATACAGCATGCAGCTTCATAGTAAAGCACAAGTTGGTCTGTCTAGTGGTGGTTTCAATCAACACCATAACTTTATTAATAAGATTGAGCAGGCTATTGATCAGCAAGCAAAAACGGTCAACACAGCCAAGCAGGTGGTTGAACAACGCCGCAAGCTATGGCTAGCACAGCAGGCTAAAACGAAGGCAATTGAAAAGCTTATCGAGAAGCAAGCCCTCGCGAAGCAAACTCGTCTTGCCAAAGCAGAGCAAAAGATGCTTGATGAGTTTGCAACGAATCAGTTTGTACGAAGAGCGCGTGCTTGGTAAGTTGGCTCGAAATATGCTTCGTAATAATTAGCGTTTTATTATTTAGGTAGTTCACTCGTAAAAGTCACGAATATTCATAGTGTTGGCTTTTAACGGTGTATTACAACGGCAGGACATTGCCACTTTATGAGGTAGCTTTAAGATGAATCTAATGCTTGCATCCATGCTGCAACGAGGCAGTAACGAGGTTGATATTAAAGAAAAATCCCAAGAGACAGATGCTGAGGGTTCTGAGGACAGCTCTGGGTTTAGTGCTTTAATGGCTGAGTTAGCCGAGCAAGAGAGTGCAAACAAGCAGGTAAAAGAGTCTGCAGATCCTGTAACCTCAGAGCTGGATGCGCCAATAGATAGCGAAGTAGCATCAGATGATGCTCCGCAGTCAGATAGTAAAGCACAAGCCTCTTCCTCTAAGCTGCAAGGGGAAGTACCAACTTCTACTGTTAGCTACACTGACAGAGGCCTGGTAGTTGCGGACAAACCGCTTCCTGATCCCCCAGATAATGACTTATATGCTCAGATCAACGCTGCAAAACAGCAGAGCACTTCATTGAGCCAAACCCCAACAGCAATTGCGCAATCAGTCAAAGAAGCATTGGGCAATGCTTCTTTGACTGATGAAGAGGTTGTAGCTAGCGATAGTGCATTATCTCAGGAGCAGCTACAAGACGAAGCCAGTCCACTCATTCGAGGGGGGAAAGGCCAAACTGAAAACGCCGGCACTAAGACAACCTCGTTATTACAGCAGGCAACTTCTTTGGACAGCCAAGACTCAGAAGGTGAGGTTGCTAAACCTTCGTTATTGAATGACAGTTCAGAAGCTAAAGAACAAACATTACAGCCTAAGTTGCAAAAGGATACTAGCACTCAAGCCTTGGTTACCAATACAAACATAGAAAAACGGGATCCAAGCGCTAATAAGCCAGTCGAGTCTCAAGTTGAAAGTGAGTCTGAAACCGCGCAACAGAAAGAACTCTTAGCCGCTAAGAAATCAGAGCTTGCTCAATCTGTTTCCTCATCTGAAGCTAAGCAATCAGAAACAAAGCAAATCATTTCTGAGGCGAGTACACAAACCGCGAAAGACAAAAACGCAGTAAGTACAAAAAGCACTACAGATGCGCAAACCATGGTAGAAAAGTTGACCGTACAGCAACAACAAGAATTAAAAGCCGTGATGGCTGGTAAGCTGGATATTTATGATGCGTCACCAAGTGTACAAAAAGCCGTAGCTCAATTAATTGGTAAAGGTGTTGATATCGAAAATGTACAGCAATTTAAAGCATTTGTGCCATCCTCTGTCGTAACACAAACTTCAACAAACACCCCGCAAGAAGCTGCTACGGATGTTAAAGATACTACCCAAGCGTCTTTTAATGTAAATAGCGCGCAAGAAAAGTCTAACAATAGTGAGCAGCAGGCCGTGGTAGTTAAAGAGGGTGAACGTGCTGAAAAAAATATAGCTGTAAATAAATTGGCTAGCGATGAAAAGTTAGCAGCAGAAAAGCAAAATTCAGAAAAACAGAGCTTAGAAAAACAAATAAGTGAAAAGGTAGTTGATAAAGAAAATAGTAAGCTGATGCAAGCGGAAGCAAGCATCGCGAAAGAGGCGGTTAAAAATGAGCGTCAATCGGCTAATACTGCAGCAGCGATACCAAATCAAGTTAAGCCTGAAGCAAGTCCTGTAAGTGTATCGCAAGACACTAGCTCACTAAACCAAACACTGAAAGAAGTTCAGCAAATTCAACAGTCTCAGCCAACAAACCAAAGCACAACACAGACAAAGCAAGCGACAGATGCTAATCTTCAACAGGCGATTAACATAGCACGTCAAGATGCCGCTAAAGAGCTGCATCAACGGGTAGGGTTGATGCTTAACCTTAACAATAAGGAAGCTGAGATTCGCTTAGACCCGCCAGAGCTTGGGGCGATGCAAATTCGAATAAAAAGCGATGCAGAGCAGGCTCAAGTGAATATTGTGGTGCAAAATCAGCAAGCTAAAGAATTACTAGAGCAATCACTGCCAAGACTAAGAGAAATGTTAGCTGAGCAGGGTATTGAACTGGGTGACAGCCAAATATCACATCAGCAAGGTGGAAATACTGAATCAGAGTCGCAAACTGCTGGTGGCAATACGAGTGGACAGCAAACTCTAGGTGATGAATCGGGGGTTTCTGACAATCCACAACCATCACAAAAGAGAAATACTGATTCTGCAATAGATTACTATGCCTAACACCTGCTATTATTGTAATTAATAAAGATCATAAGGGCTTGCTATGGCTGAAGAAACCGACTTAGAAATAGAAGAAACGGGTGGTTCCAAGAAAAAGCTGATTATCATTATTGTCGCTGCGGTATTGGTGCTCGGCGGTGTCGCAGGATTTTTCTTATTTTCAGGCTCAGATGCGCCAGAAGAATCCTTAGCAGAAGAAACGACAGCAAGCGAAGTTAAAGCGGAGCAAGGTAGCGCTGCGCAAATGGGGAGTGCACTGTACGTTGCCATGCCCCGTCCCTTTGTTTTCAATGTACCTGGTGCAAGTCGCGATAGAATTGTGCAAATTAAAGTTCAGCTGCTGGTTCGCGGTGATGTTAATGAAGAAGTAGCAAAGAAGCATATTCCCTTGATTGAAGGTACTTTACTTAGCGTGTTTTCAACGACTACCGCTGATGAGTTAAGCACAAGTGCAGGTAAAGAAACTTTGCGCTTAACGGCGCTAGATAAAGTCCAAGCTGCGATGGAAGGGGTTGAAGGTAGCAAAGTAATCGAGCGTGTGTTGTTTACTGGCTTTGTAATGCAATAAGGTAGTATTTGTGAGCGATTTATTATCCCAAGACGAAATTGATGCGCTACTCCATGGTGTAGATGAAGTCGAAGAAGACGAAATCGGTGATAGTGGTGACGGCGAAGGCGCTGGTGCCTTACAGTATGACTTTTCGTCTCAAGATAGGATTGTGCGTGGGCGGATGCCGACGCTTGAAATCGTTAATGAACGATTTGCCCGCCATATGCGGATAAGCCTTTTCAACATGATGCGCCGCACCGCTGAAGTGTCTATCAATGGTGTGCAAATGCTTAAGTTTGGCGAGTATATTCATACTCTTTTCGTTCCTACCAGCTTGAATATGGTGCGCTTTAGGCCACTAAAAGGTACCGGCCTGATAACCATGGAAGCCCGGTTGGTTTTTATCCTTGTAGACAACTTTTTTGGTGGAGATGGTCGTTATCATGCCAAGATCGAGGGGCGTGAGTTTACACCAACAGAACGTCGTATCGTACAGATGCTACTTAAGATCATCTTTGAAGATTATAAAGAAGCCTGGGCACCGGTTATGGATGTGTCGTTTGAATATCTTGACTCCGAGGTTAACCCCGCGATGGCGAATATTGTATCGCCAACTGAAGTGGTGGTGATTAGCTCTTTTCATATTGAATTAGATGGTGGAGGGGGCGATTTCCATATTTCATTGCCTTACTCTATGTTGGAACCTATTCGAGAGTTACTCGATGCTGGTGTGCAATCAGATACGGAAGACACCGATCTGCGTTGGAGTAAGGCGCTTCGCGATGAAATTATGGATGTTGAAGTTGAGATTTCCTCCCAGTTGCTGGAAGTGGACCTATCGCTTGAACAAATAATGAAGCTTCAAGCTGGCGATGTTATTCCTGTGGAAATGCCAGAGCATGTCACCGTATTTGTAGAAGAGCTGCCAACCTTCAGAGCTAAAATGGGTCGTTCTCGTGACAATGTTGCTTTACAGATCAGTGAAAAAATTAAACGGCCAGAATCAGTGAAGTCTGAGCTTCATGTGTTTACCAAAGGTGGTAAAAAACTCGATTCAGATGCTGAGCTGGCAGAATTAGAAGAAGATCTGCATCTTTCCGAAGGTGTGGATTTAGATTGGTAGTCGTGAGGTTGTACAAGCAACGTCATGAGACTAATTATGGACAACAAATTAACTTAATCAGGTAGTAATCCAATGAGCGATGATCAAGATACTATGGACGAATGGGCGGCAGCACTAGCTGAAGCCGAAGGTGCCGAAGGTGGCAGTGAGCCAGAAGTTGCAGAGTTAGATGAACTCAAAGATTCAGCGCCTGCATTATCGTCAGATGAAAAACGTAAACTCGATACCATTTTAGACATTCCAGTTACCATTTCGATGGAAGTTGGCCGCTCTAAAATTAATATTCGTAACTTATTACAGCTAAATCAGGGCTCTGTTGTTGAGTTGGATCGAGTAGCTGGTGAACCGCTAGATGTACTTGTTAACGGTACGTTGATTGCACACGGTGAAGTAGTTGTAGTAAACGACAAGTTTGGTATTCGCTTAACGGACGTTATTAGTCAGGTTGAGCGTATTAAAAAGCTACGTTAATGCGCTGGGGTTGGTGTGTAGCTTTGTTTAGTACTGCTTGTTACGCGAGTGCTGCCGTTGCAACGACGTCAGGAGTAGTACCTAAGTCTTCTGTAGGGGCAGGTACTGCGGGGTTAAGCTCGGAACTACTCTCCATGGGATTGTCCTTGGTGTTGGTGATCTTACTTATTTTGGGGTTAGCATTTGTGCTGAAGCGTTTAAATCCCAACATTATAAACCAAAAGGACTTTAAGGTGATCCGCAGTATATCGCTCGGTACGAAAGAGCGTTTGCTGGTTGTAGAGTTGGATGATAAACAGCACTTGCTCGGGGTAACACCAAATAATATCAATTATTTATATCAGCTAGAAACACCACTGGATGATGTTAGCCGAACGCCATTTGCAAACGAGCTACAAAAGTTTTTAACGGGAAAAGGGCAAGTAGCCAATAACCAAAATAAGAAAAGCCATGACTAGATTGCTGATACTCTGTTTATTACTGTTTTCTGGGGTAGCTTCTGCAGAAGGGATAGAAGCAATAAACGTTACAACAAACCCTGATGGCTCTCAAGAGTACTCAGTGACACTTCAAGTGCTCGCCATTATGACGGCGCTGAGTTTTATTCCAGCCGCTGTTATCATGATGACTTCGTTTACTCGAATAATTGTTGTACTTGCGATTTTGAGACAAGCGATTGGTCTACAGCAATCGCCATCGAATCAAATTTTACTCGGTTTATCGTTGTTTTTGACGCTATTTATAATGGCACCTATATTTTCGCAGATAAATGATGAAGCGGTGCAGCCATATATAAAAGAAGAAATCACATCAATCCAAGCACTTGAACGTGCCAAAGAACCCATGAAAGCTTTCATGTTGTCACAAACCCGAATTAAAGACCTCGAAACCTTTGCTAAAATAGCGGGCTATGACAAGCTTGATAGCCCTGAGGATACGCCGTTTATCGTTATTATTCCGGCCTTCGTTACATCTGAACTGCAAACGGCTTTTATTATCGGCTTTATGTTCTTTATTCCATTTTTGATAGTCGACTTAGTCGTAGCCAGTGTCTTGATGGCCATGGGTATGATGATGTTATCTCCAATGATAGTTTCCTTGCCGTTTAAGATTATGCTTTTTGTGCTCGTCGATGGTTGGAGTTTGGTCATGGGTACACTGGCCAGAAGCTTCGGATTGGGGGTGTAATGTGGAACCAGAAGTCTTTGTTGATATCTTAAGTGATGCATTGTTTTTAGTCATCAAGCTGGTGGCGGCGATTGTGGTACCTGGGCTTCTAGTTGGTTTAGTTGTTGCTGTGTTTCAAGCAGCAACATCGATTAATGAACAAACATTAAGCTTTTTACCTCGTCTCATTATTACTATCCTTGCGCTGATCATTGGCGGCCATTGGCTCACTCAAGAACTAATGGACTATTTTACCTCTTTGGTGATGCGCATCCCTGAAATTGCAGGCTAATCATGGAGTTCACCTTTGCGGTAATCATGCAGTGGCTAAGTGATTTTTTACTTCCACTGGTGCGGATAAGTTCAATGATGATGGTAATGGCGGGGCTTGGAGCACAGAGTGTACCTGCCCGAATTAAGTTTGCACTCGCCGTGGTCGTCACTTTTGCCGTGGTCCCCGTTTTGCCCAAATCAGAATTTATCGATTTGTTCTCCTTTTCGATGATTTTAGTTGTTATTCAAGAAATGGTCACTGGGGTAGCTATTGGGTTTGGTTCATTGCTACTTCTGAATACTTTTATCATTGCGGGTCAAATCCTTGCTATGCAAACCGGTCTTGGTTTCGCATCTGTTGTAGATCCGGCCAATGGGTTGAGTGTACCTGCTGTCGGTCAGTTCTATTTAATATTAGCGACATTACTGTTTTTTGTTTATAACGGCCATCTGATGATGATCCAAATGGTTGTGTATAGTTTTGAAAGCTTTCCCATTGCAGGTAATTGGTGGGCGGTAGATAATTTCTGGAGAATCGTTAATTGGGGGGGCTGGATGTTTTCTACGGCACTGGCTCTTGCGTTAGCTCCGTTAACGGCAATGTTGGTTATCAATATCTCGTTTGGGATCATGACCAGAGCTGCACCTCAGATGAATATTTTCTCTGTGGGGTTTGCTTTTACCTTAGTTGCAGGGCTTACCATTATTTGGGCGACATTGGGTAATTTTTTAGCACAATTTGAATTTCAATGGCTCAAAATGACAGAGCTGATGTGCGATCTAATTGGTTGCACGGTATAGGAGTTTGAAATGGCAGAAGATTCCGGTCAAGAACGCACCGAAGAACCCACCTCCAAGAAAATAGACGATGCTAGGAAGAAGGGCCAAATAGCCCGTTCAAAAGAACTCGGCACGACGTTTGTGTTATTGTTTTCTGCAATAGCGCTACTTTTGTATGGGCCTGGAATTGGGAAGGCGCTCTACAATGTTATGGGGCGAATGTTGTCGCTCAATCGCAATGAAACCTACGATACAACCAAAATGTTTGCTGTGTGGGGAGATATTGCTGCTGAACTGCTATTTCCAATGGCCATGTTTGTTTTTATTATCGCAATTGCTGGAATAGTGGGGAATACGTTACTCGGGGGCTTTAACTTTTCTTGGCAGGCAGCCGCTCCAAAAGCAAGTAAAATGTCCCCAATGAAGGGATTGAAGCGAATGTTAGGCCCGCAAGCGGCCATAGAGTTATTAAAGTCAGTTCTTAAGTTTGTATTAGTAGCCGGCTTTGCAATCTTGCTTATCAATATGTATTTTAACGAAATATTACACTTGAGTATTGAGCAAATCCCATCGAGTATAGAGCATGCGTTAGAAATCATTTCGTGGATGTTCTTAGCACTTAGTTGCACTATGATCATTATTTCAGCGATTGATGCCCCTTATCAAAGTTATAATCACCATAAGCAGCTAAAAATGACGTTGCAAGAAGTCAAGGATGAATACAAAAACTCAGAAGGTGACCCTCAGATAAAAGCGCGGATCCGTCGAACACAAAGAGAAATGTCGCAACGACGTATGATGCAAGATGTACCAGATGCAGATGTTGTTGTGACCAACCCTACTCACTATTCGGTTGCGCTTAAATACGACACTGAACGAGCAGGGGCGCCTGTTGTTATCGCAAAAGGGGTTGATGAACTTGCAATGCAAATTAGAAAAATAGCCAAAGGAAATGAAGTGCCGATTGTGGAGTCACCCGTATTGACTCGTTCACTTTATCACACGACCGAAGTCGGTGATCAAATCCCTGAACAATTGTTTACCGCGGTTGCACAGGTACTTGCCTATGTATTTCAGCTAAATCGTTTTCAAAAGGGCAAAGGGAAAAGACCCGTTGCACTTACTCGAGATTTACCAATCCCAGACGACTTGAAGCACTAAAATTGCTCTTATAAAAATAAGCTATTAATTGGAACGCATATTGCATTTGTTGCTATGTGTCAATTTTTTGCTTGTGTTAAGTTATGGAATTTAAAGCGGTTTTACAACAACTCAATCGAGATAAAAAAGAATATGCTAAAGGTGTGGGTACTCCATTGTTGGTGCTTGCAGCACTTGGCATGGTTATTCTGCCGCTACCTCCTTTTTTGCTTGATATTCTATTTTCCTTCAACATTGCGTTGGCACTTGTGGTGCTATTGGTGACTGTTTATACCTTGAAGCCACTCGAATTTGGTATGTTTCCGGCGGTACTACTGATCGCGACTATCATGCGATTGGCATTAAACGTAGCGAGTACTCGAGTCGTATTACTTGAAGGTCATAATGGTGGTGATGCGGCAGGTAAGGTGATCGAAGCCTTTGGTAGCGTTGTTATTGGTGGTAACTACGCCGTCGGTTTAGTTGTATTCCTTATCCTTATTATTATTAACTTTGTTGTAATTACCAAAGGTGCAGGTCGTATTTCTGAGGTGTCTGCGCGTTTCACCCTCGATGCTATGCCGGGTAAGCAAATGGCCATTGATGCGGATTTAAATGCCGGTTTTATCTCTGCAGATGACGCCCGGGCTCGCCGTGAAGAAGTGACTCGAGAAGCCGATTTTTACGGTTCAATGGACGGTGCAAGTAAATTCGTTAAAGGTGATGCTATCGCAGGTATCGTGATCCTTGCTATTAATATAATAGGTGGCCTTTTCGTTGGGATGATCCAGCATGATTTAAGCTTTGGTCACGCGATGGAAGTTTATACCATGCTGACGATTGGTGACGGTCTGGTCGCGCAAATTCCTTCTCTTTTACTCTCAATTGGTACTGCAATTGTCGTAACGCGTCAAAATGAATCGCACAACATGGGCGATCAGTTTAAAAACCAACTGGGTAATGAAAAATCGCTGGCTATTGCTTCAGGTATTTTGATCACCATGGGACTCGTTCCTGGCATGCCACATGTTGCCTTCTTAGGGTTAGGTGTATTACTTGGCTATATAGCCTATTACACAAGTCAGCAAAAGAAAAAGGCGGAGATCGAAAAGGCGGAACAAGCTGCCAAAGGACCTGCTGCCAAAGGAGGCCATCAACAAGATCAAAAAGAGCTTGGTTGGGATGATGTACAACCTGTTGATGTGATTGGTTTAGAGGTAGGTTATCGCCTAATCCCTCTAGTTGACCAAGCCCAAGGCGGGGAGCTTCTCAGTCGTATTAAAGGGGTGCGTAAAAAGCTATCTCAGGAACTGGGCTTTTTAGTACCGCCGGTACATATTCGCGATAACCTAGAATTAGATCCAAATGCATACAATATTACTTTAATGGGAGTTGGCTCAGGAACCGGTGAGTTGAAGCATGGCGATGAGCTCGCAATTAACCCAGGGCAGGTGTTTGGGCCGATTAAAGGCATAGAGACTAAAGATCCTGCATTTGGCTTAGATGCAGTATGGATTAAACCAGATCAAAAAGATGAAGCGCATTCACTTGGCTATACAGTAGTAGATGCTGCAACTGTGGTGGCAACACACATTAGTCAATTATTGACGAATAATGCGTCACTATTGCTTGGTCATGAAGAAGTTCAGAATCTATTAGACATGCTTGCGAAAAGTCACCCTAGATTAGTTGAAGGCTTAGTGCCTGATATTTTACCACTCACTACCGTAGTAAAAGTACTACAAAATCTGCTTAATGAAGGCGTTGCAATTCGAGATATGCGCTCGATTGTACAAACCTTAGTTGAGTACGGACCACGTAGCCAAGACCCTGATGTATTAACGGCTGCGGTAAGAATTTCATTACGCAGATTGATTGTTCAAGATGCCGTTGGAAGCGAAGAAGAGATTCCTGTCATAACATTGGCGCCTGAGTTGGAACAGATGTTGCATCAGTCACTTCAGAACGCAGGTGATGAGGGGGCAGGTATTGAACCTGGCTTGGCTGAGAGGCTTCAAGAATCATTAAGAGAAGCACATCACAACCAAGAAATGCTAGGGGAGCCGTCCATCTTATTAACCTCAGGTATGTTAAGAAGTGTACTGTCTCGATTTGTTAAACATACAATTCCAGGTCTTCGAGTGATGTCATATCAAGAAGTGCCGGAAGAAAGACAAATTAAGATAGTGAGCTCGGTTGGACAATAGAGGATAAAGGGGCTGTAACATGAAAATTAAACGTTTCTTCGCAAAAGATATGCGTACGGCTTTAAATGAAGTAAAAGAAGAGCTTGGTGCAGATGCTGTCATCATGTCTAACAAAAAGTTAGCAGATGGTGTTGAAATCGTCGCAGCAGTTGATAATGACCGTGCTGCTGCACCTGTTAAGCAAGCTCCAGCTGCCCGTGCGACTGCCTCAAACGAGGCTCCGACCCGCTTTGTCCGTCCAGAGCCTCGCCAAGCACAGCCAGCAAAACAAGCGCAAGTTGCCGATAGCTTAGCGGCATTGCTAGAGCGTCAAGCGCCGCGTCCTCGCTCACCAGAACTTGCTTCTATGTTCTCCCAGTCGGGGATTGATACAGAGCAAATGTTAAGCAGCCAACGTAAAACACAAACTGCTGCGCCGGCGCACCAAGCGAAGCCACAGCAAGCTCGTCGCCAATCTTTTGACTTTGATGATGATGGATTTGAGCAACCACAGCAGTGGATCGAGTCTGATGAATTAGACAACGGTTTTGGTGATGATTTACCTGAGTTAAATGCCAAGCCTGACGAAATGAGTGCGATGCGTGAAGAGATGAACGCTATTCGTCAATTACTTGAACATCAAGTGTCTGGACTTATGAAGCAAGAAATGGCACGTCGCGATCCAACCCGCGCTTGTCTAGTCGACCGCCTTGAAGGAATGGGTATAGATAAAGATGTCGCTGAGCAAATGGCATGTTTTATCCCTGATGATGTGTCTCGTAAAGAAGCTTGGGACGCGCTGTTGAATATGGTAATTAACCAAATGCACACCACCAACAATGATATTCTTCGTCAAGGTGGCGTATTTGCAATGGTTGGTCCAACTGGTGTTGGCAAAACCACAACGGTTGCAAAATTAGCGGCATTAGGCGCACAAAAATACGGTGCAGATAAAGTGGCGCTAATAACCACCGATACCTATAGAATTGGCGCTTACGAGCAACTAGCTACCTATGGTAGAATCATCGGTTGTCCGGTTAAACAAGTTAAAGATGCAAATGAACTTGCAGAAGTGCTTTATCATTTACGCAATAAGCGTCTAGTATTAATAGATACGGCGGGAATGAGTCAAAGAGATTTGCGCTTAACTGAACAGTTAAATACACTTATGCGTAGCGCGAGAGTAGATATTCGTAGCTATTTAGTGTTGAGTGCGACAGCACAGATGAATGTGTTACAAGAAACAGTAAGACACTTCAAAAAAGTAAATTTAAGTGGCTGTATTTTCACAAAACTTGATGAAAGTCTAAGTTTAGGTGAGATAATTAGCATAGCGATTCAAAATCGCTTGCCAATAGGGTATCTTACCAACGGTCAGCGAGTGCCAGAAGACATTCGCGTAGCAAATGCTCAAAAGCTAGTAAAAAAGGCTGAGCAATTGTATTTAAAAAGAATAAAAGCACAGCACTCTCGACGTGTACCTGTAGCGTCAGAGTCAGTAGGAATGTATGATTAACACAGTTTTAGATCAAGCAAGTGGCCTGCGTAGAATGAGTCAAAATAGCAACCAGGGTGTAAAAGTAATAGCCGTGACCGGTGGTAAAGGTGGGGTGGGTAAAACCAATGTCTCGCTCAATACTGCCATCGCTATGGGCCAACAAGGACAGCGAGTTCTCGTTTTAGATGCGGACTTGGGCTTGGCAAACTGTGATGTGATGTTAGGGCTCCGAGTAGAAAAGAACCTTTCACATGTGTTGTCGGGTGAATGTGAACTAGATGAGATTCTCGTAGAAGGTCCCGCTGGTATCAAAATTGTGCCAGCTACTTCGGGTTCTCAAAGCATGGTGGAGTTGACTCCCGCAGAGCATGCTGGACTTATTCGCGCATTTAGCGAGCTTAACACTCAATTTGATGTTTTAATTGTTGATACCGCAGCTGGTATCTCAGATATGGTTCTGAGCTTCTCTCGAGCTGCACAAGATGTGATGGTTGTTGTGTGTGATGAACCGACTTCTATTACGGATGCTTATGCGTTGATCAAAGTTTTAAGCAGAGAGCATGGCGTTTATCGTTTTAAAATAGTTGCCAATATGGTCCGCAGTATGCGTGAAGGGCA
This sequence comes from Pseudoalteromonas sp. Of11M-6, assembly GCF_022347905.1. Classification (NCBI taxonomy): domain Bacteria; kingdom Pseudomonadati; phylum Pseudomonadota; class Gammaproteobacteria; order Alteromonadales; family Pseudoalteromonadaceae; genus Pseudoalteromonas; species Pseudoalteromonas sp. Of11M-6. The sequence continues at coordinate 96,672 of NZ_JAKRFW010000004.1, forward strand.
AGAATTATTTGCTAAACTTTCAAAAGTTACAGACCGTTTTCTTGATGTAGCATTGGAATTAGTGGCTACAGTACCATTTGACGAAAACATGCGTAAGTCCTCTCGTAGACAAAGAGCAATCGTGGATTTATTTCCGAGCTCTCCAGCAGCAGTTGCAATTAAAGGACTTGCTGCCAAGGCAGTTAAATGGCCAATTCCTCATCAACCTTCCGGTCATCTAGAATTTTTCATTGAACAACTTGTAAACGGGTGATTATGGCTTCTCCGGTCAACAGAGCTGCGGGATATCAAACTTCTGACCATATCCATAAAGTGGTCGAGAGGCATGCTCCACTTGTCAAAAAAGTGGCATGTCACCTGATCGCTCGGCTTCCGGCAAGTGTGCAGCTCGACGATCTAATTCAATCAGGTATGATTGGATTGATTGAAGCATCTAAAAATTTCGATGCTACTAAAGGTGCTAGTTTCGAGACCTTTGCGGGGATACGCATCCGAGGTGCAATGCTAGATGAAATCCGTCGCGGAGATTGGGCCCCTCGGTCCGTACATAAAAACAGCAGAATGGTAGCCGAAGCTATATCTGAGCTCGAATCTCTCCTTGGCCGCGAACCAAAAGACACTGAAATCGCTGAAAAACTTGATATATCTTTAGATGAGTACCATCATATTTTACATGATGTAAATGCAAGTAAAGTCATCGGCATTGAGGATCTAGGGGTTGATGAAGATGTGATAACCCCAGCAAACAGCGATTTTGCGCTAGACAAACCGTTTAATAACGTTAAAAATGAACGTTTTAACGAGTCTTTAGTAAATGCTATCAAAGCACTACCCGAAAGGGATGCTCTGGTGTTGTCACTTTACTATAACGACGAAATGAATTTAAAAGAGATTGGTGCCATCCTTGATGTCAGTGAATCTCGAGTAAGCCAAATTCACGGTCAGGCAATGATAAAGCTCAAAGCTAAAATCAATGACTGGATAAATTAGAGTACATAAAATAGTTGGGTTCGAACCTCACTGGAGGAAGTTTTGGATAAGAACATGAAGATTCTCGTGGTTGATGATTTCTCTACTATGAGAAGAATAATCAAAAACCTATTAAGAGATTTAGGCTTTACCAATGTTCAAGAAGCTGATGATGGTAGTACAGCACTTCCGATGCTACAAAATCAGGAGTTTGACTTTGTAGTAACTGATTGGAACATGCCGGGCATGCAAGGTATTGATCTGCTTCGTGCAATACGCGCAGATGAAAAGCTTAAGCACATTCCAGTGTTGATGGTTACCGCAGAGGCGAAAAAAGAACAAATTGTTGCAGCAGCGCAAGCTGGGGTGAACGGATATATTGTTAAACCGTTTACTGCAGGTACGCTCAAGACTAAGCTTGAAAAAGTATTTGAGCGACTAGGCTAAACAGCAAGGGGATATGGCCTATGTCTGTAAATGCTGCGCCGCAAATTACACTTGAACAAGCCAAGCAACTTGTTGAGCTACTAGAGCAAGGTGAACAAGAAAAAGCTGACCAGCTGATTTTAGAAGCTGCTAACAAAGAGCAATCGGAGTTATTTGCAGAAGTTGGAAAGCTAACTCGCCAATTACACGAGTCCTTGAAGAACTTTGAGCTGGATACTCGACTCTCAGATCTCACGACAGAGGCTATACCTGACGCCAAGCAGCGTCTTAATTATGTTATGGAAATGACAGAAAGCGCTGCTAATAAAACGATGGACGCGGTCGAAGAAAGCTTACCTCTTGCGCAGAATCTTGCGGATGAGTTAGCACAAATAAAGCCTACTTGGGATCGGTTGATGAGCAGAGATATTCAACTCGGTGAGTTTAAATCTCTGTGTCATGATCTCGACAGCTTTATGCAGACTTCAAAGACACGTACAGACGAATTACAAGGCTTAATGACTAATGTGCTGATGGCGCAAGACTATCAGGATTTGACTGGGCAGGTCATCCGTCGAGTCATTGAGCTTGTGAGAGAAGTAGAAGATAGTCTCATTCACCTTCTAACTGTGTTTGGTACTTCGGATGAAGCGCCTGCAGTTGCAGAAAATGCGAATGAAAACGAAATAAAAACAACTGAGACTATCAGTGATGAATTGTCTGGACCTGAAGGTCCAATTATTGACGCTGAATCGCGAGATGACGTGGTTTCTGGTCAAGACGAAGTCGATGACTTGCTATCTAGTTTAGGCTTCTAGTTGGAGAGTGTGTATGAGCTTTGAAGTCGATGAAGATATCTTGCAGGACTTTCTTGTTGAAGCAGGCGAAATATTAGAACTGTTATCTGAACAGCTTGTTGAACTAGAAAATAATCCCGAAGATAAAGAACTTCTCAATGCGATTTTCCGTGGCTTCCATACTGTTAAAGGTGGAGCAGGCTTCCTCGGTATGACCGAACTGGTTGATGCCTGTCACGGTGCAGAGAACGTGTTTGATGTACTAAGACAAGGGCAGCGAAAAGTAACGTCAGAATTAATGGATGTTATTTTGCAATCTTTGGATACGATCAACGAAATGTTCGCTTGTATTCAAAACCGAGAGGAACCCGAAGCTGCCGATCCTGTGTTGCTTGAAACCCTCCATAAACTCAGCCAACCTGCATCTGAAGACGAAGTCAGTGAAGTGATTGAGGAACCTGTTTCAGAGCCAGAATCTGTTGTACCAGATTTAAGTGCGGATGATATTCTATTCGATGCGGACGCAGATTCAGGCGATGATAGCGGCTCTAGCATTGATGAGATAACAGAAGAAGAATTTGAAAATCTATTAGATGAGTTACACGGCTCTGGTAATGCGCCTGTTGTCGCACCGGCGGCTAAACCTGAAACGGTGTCAACTGCAGATGACGGCGATATCACCGATGACGAGTTCGATAATCTCTTAGATGAACTCCATGGGGTTGGGAAATTTGGTGGAGCACCAAATGCAGAAGATGCGGCTACTTCTCAAGCCAGTGAGCCTGCGGCTAAAGCAACGTCATCAGGCGCTGCGAGTGTGCCCTCTGGAGATGAAGAAATTACCGATGATGAGTTTGAGGCTTTGCTTGACGAACTTCATGGTAAAGGCAGTGCTCCTAAAGCGGTAGATGAATCGCCGACAGATATCTCAGAAGCTGAGCCAGCTCAACCTGAGCCTGCTAAAGCTGCGCCACCTCCGAAACATGCTCCAAAGCCTGCGCCTAAAGTTGAAGCTAAACCTGCGACTCCAGCCCCGCAAAAAGAGCCAGAGCCTGCAAAAGCTTCTGCGCCAGCAGCTGCAAAGAAACCTGCTGCGCAAGCTGAGACTACAGTGCGAGTTGATACCAAACGTCTTGATGAAATCATGAATATGGTTGGCGAATTAGTATTGGTGCGTAACCGCTTGGTTAGTTTAGCGAATAACACCAACAGCGAAAGCATGGGTAAAGCTATTTCGAACCTTGATGTAGTGACCGCAGACTTGCAGGGCGCTGTGATGAAAACGCGGATGCAGCCGATCAAAAAGGTATTTGGTCGTTTCCCTCGAGTGGTGAGGGACCTTGCGCGTAGCTTGAAAAAAGAAATCAACCTGGTTTTACAAGGTGAAGAGACAGACTTAGATAAAAACCTTGTTGAGGCGCTCGCAGATCCATTGGTTCACTTAGTGAGAAACTCAGTGGATCACGGTATTGAAATGCCTGATGTGCGCGAAGCATCGGGTAAGCCAAGAATGGGGACTGTCACGTTGTCAGCATCTCAAGAGGGGGATCATATTCTTCTCACCATCCGAGATGATGGCGCCGGTATGGATCCTGAAAAACTCAAGAAAATTGCTATAAATAAAGGCGTTATTGACTCCGATCAAGCAAGCCGATTGTCTGATACTGAAGCCTATAACTTGATCTTTGCACCTGGATTTTCAACAAAAGAACAAATTTCAGATATTTCTGGTCGCGGTGTAGGGATGGACGTTGTTAAAACGAAAATCACTCAATTGAATGGCTCGGTAAACATCCAATCAGAATTGGGTGTTGGTACCGTATTAGAGATAAAAGTGCCGCTTACATTGGCTATTTTGCCTACCTTGATGGTGGTAGTCGGAGAACAAACGTTTGCGTTACCACTTGCCGGTGTGAACGAGATCTTCCATTTAGATTTGACTAAAACGAATGTAGTTGATGGTCAATTGACTATTATAGTGAGAGAAAAGGCGATCCCGTTATTTTATCTTGAGCATTGGTTGGTAAAAGGTGCTAATAGGGGCATGAGAAAGGCTGAAGGCCATGTTGTTATTGCTCAAATCGGTACCAAGCAAGTCGGTTTTGTGGTTGATTCTCTGATAGGCCAAGAGGAAGTCGTAATCAAACCATTAGATGCTTTGTTACAAGGTACACCAGGTATGGCCGGTGCGACCATCACATCTGATGGTGGTATTGCGCTAATCCTTGATGTCCCCAACTTATTAAAACACTACGCCTAATTTTATTAGGCGTAGTTCGAATTCTAGAGCAGCATGTGCTGCTCTGCTGTAGAGCAAATTAAAGAGCGTTGCCAATGGCAGTTAAAGTGTTAGTCGTAGACGACTCCAGTTTTTTTCGTCGTCGAGTCAGTGAAATTTTAGAAAAAGACAGTGAAATCAAAGTTATAGATTTTGCAGTTAATGGAAAGGAGGCGGTTGAAAAGGCCGCTTCATTGCGTCCAGACGTAATTACGATGGACGTGGAAATGCCTGTGCTTGATGGGATCAGTGCGGTGAAGCAGATCATGCAGGCCACACCGACCCCCATCTTAATGTTTTCTTCGCTAACTCGTGAAGGCGCTAGTGCAACTTTAGATGCATTGGATGCGGGCGCAGTTGATTTCTTACCGAAAAAGTTTGAAGACATCGCTCGTAATAGCGAAGACGCAATTAAATCGTTACAAAACAAGGTAAAGGAAATTGGCCGCCGCCGAGTTAGCCGCTTTACTCGCCCTAGTATCGCGACTCCACCAAAGCGCGTCGAGTCTAGAGCAACTCGCGCTGACACTGGAAGAGCAACGATCCCTCAACCGGATAGGAGTTTTCAGAGACCTGTACCTGGTGGCACGTCCAGTGCCGGGAGTGTTAGAGCATCGGGTAAAAAATATGGGCTGGTTGCAATCGGCACGTCAACAGGTGGACCTGTTGCACTGCAGACAATATTGACGCAGTTGCCAGCAAACTTTCCTCATCCAATTTTACTTATCCAGCATATGCCTGCGGCATTTACACCTGCGTTTGCAGCAAGATTAAATAGTTTATGCCAGATTAAGGTTAAAGAAGCAGAACAGGGTGATAGATTAATGCCAGGCATGGCCTATCTAGCGCCTGGCGGCAAGCAAATGCTGGTTGAAAATCGCGGTGGTAGTAAGACACTAAAAGTGTTTGAAGATGATAGTCCAAGGATCACCTATAAACCCAGCGTTGATGTGACATTTGCAAGTGTTGCAAAAGCCTATGGTGGCGACACGTTGGCGATTGTATTAACGGGGATGGGCGCTGATGGTCGAGATGGCGCTCGTATGCTAAAACAGGTTGGTGCCACCATTTGGGCGCAAGATGAAGCGACTTGTGTCGTTTATGGGATGCCTCAAGCAGTCGCTGGCGCTGGACTTTCGTCTGATAGTATCGCGCTACAAGACTTTGCTGCAAGAATTAATAAAGAAGCTGGTAACTAATAGGCTAAGCCACGATTTGGTTATTTTGCTTGAAGCTTGTAAATATCAAACGTCTAAAAAGAATGAATAACATTGAGTTGGTATAGTATCTATTGAACGCAATCAATAGTGATAAGCAAAGGAATATAGAGTGAAAATTTGGACAGTAGCAAATCAAAAAGGTGGCGTGGGTAAAACCACGACAACGGTGAGCTTAGGAGGCATTCTTGCTGAACAAGGTCATCGGGTTTTGCTTATTGATACCGATCCACATGCTTCACTTACATATTACTTTGGTATTGATTCTGAAGAGTTGGAAGTCAGTGTGTATGATATTTTTGCACGCGGCAGCAGCATGACGAGTGAAGAAATTTTACAGTCTCTTTGCCCTTCGACTATTGAAAATTTGGATATTCTGCCTGCTACTATGGCCATTGCTACGCTTGACCGTAGCATGGGTAATAAAACGGGCATGGGACTTATCTTAAAGAAATCGCTCGAAAAGATAGCGGATCAATATGACTATGCTATTTTAGACTGTCCACCAGTGCTCGGGGTATTGATGGTAAATGCATTAGCAGCGAGTGAGCGAATTTTGGTACCGGTTCAAACTGAATTTTTGGCGTTGAAGGGACTAGATAGAATGATGCGCACGATGGAGCTAATGCAGTCTTCACAGCAGAAACAGTACCAATATACTATTATTCCAACTATGTATGATAAACGGACTAAAGCGTCGTTGGAGGCGTATAAAACGTTGCTGGAAACATACAAAGATGCCGTTTGGCCAGGCGTGGTTCCTGTAGATACCAAGTTTAGGGATGCAAGCCTTGCACAACAAGTCCCTGTACAATTTTGTCCTAAATCACGAGGCGTGTTCGCTTATCGTGCACTATTGGACTATTTGAAGCAGTTAAGCTAGAGAGCATAATGAGTAAGCATTTATTTGCAAATGAGAAGGTGATGAAGCAGTATCTTGGTGCCCTGTTGCAAGAGGAGCCAGAGATTGAACAATGCGAATTATCACCAGTTGCAAAGCTACTTGAACAAGTAAAAGAACCTAAATCAGAACTTGAGGAAATAGAATCCTCAGTCGTAGTTGCAACAGAACCTCTGGAGTCAGTGAGTGAAGTTGTTCAAGAACAGCCGAGTAAATTGGCTCATGATCTTGAAGTCACTGAAAATACATCTATTATCAAAGAACAGGCAACGATAGAGTCTGTTTCTGCAAGGGAAGCCTATCAAGAAGGTGAATTTCAGGCATTGTTTTTTGAAGTGGCAGGCTTAACACTGGCGGTTCCGCTGAAATCACTTGGGGGAATACACCAACTGGGCGAAGTCAATCAACTCTTTGGTAAACCTAAATGGTTTAAGGGTGTGATGCTAAATCGTGAAGAAAAACTCAATGTTGTTGATACTGCACGATGGGTGATGCCTGAAAAGTTAACGCCAGAATTAGAAGATACGCTGGATTACCAGTATTTGATTACACTTGGGGATAGTAACTGGGGACTGTTAGCAGAAAAACTAGTCAACAACTTAACCCTCAAGCCTGAAGACATAAAGTGGCGCACAGCAGATGGTAAACGGCCTTGGTTGGCTGGAGTGATTAAAGAGAAAATGTGCGCGCTGATTGATGTAGAGAATTTAAACCGTTTGCTAGAACAAGGCCTCGATAGTCGAGAGCAGTAACTAGTATATTGATGGAGTGAAACCATGAGCCAAGATAGACTACTTTCTGCAGACAAAAATGCTGATAGTAATGATGAAGTATTGCAATGGGTTACTTACAAGCTTGAAGAGGAAACTTACGGTATCAATGTAATGCAAGTACAAGAAGTGCTGCGTTACACCGAAATTGCACCAGTCCCAGGTGCACCAAGCTACGTACTCGGGATCATTAATCTGCGTGGTAACGTTGTAACGGTTATAGACACGCGAGCTAGGTTTGGTCTACAAAGTGCTGAAGTAACGGATAATTCAAGAATTGTGATTATCGAAGCCGAAAAGCAAGTTATTGGTATCTTAGTAGATAGCGTTGCTGAGGTGGTTTACTTACGTAGCTCGGAAATTGACAGCGCGCCAAACATAGGTACCGAAGAGAGCGCTAAGTTTATCCAAGGCGTATCAAATCGAGAAGGCGAGCTGTTGATCTTAGTCGATCTTAATAAGCTATTAAACGATGATGAATGGGATGAGCTGAGTCATATCTAGATGTCTGAAGTAGTAAACGCACAAACCGTTTTACTCGTTATATCAATAACCTCAAGCATACTTGCGTTAGTATGCTTGAGGTTTGTTTTTGTGCTGAGTAAAAAACTACAGAATGCGCAGGGGCAAACAGCGCAACTTTCGAGCTCACTGCAGGGGTCTGAGCAACAAATAGCAATATTACGCAGCGAAGTTGCGGAGTTACGTGCCAGTATCATGAGTATTGGTAAGCGGGTGGTCGCAACCGAGCAAGAGTTAAATGACGTTGCGAATCAGCAAGCAGCACAGAAATATGATGACCCTGACGCTAAAATGTATTCTCGCGCCGTGAAAATGGTGGAGCTTGGTGCTGATATTGAAGAGGTGATGCACGAGTGTGAGTTGCCAAGAGCTGAGGCAGAGCTGCTCATGTCTTTACATAACAAATCAAAATGATTGTCTAGGGCCTGTTGACCTTTCAAGTTTGTTTTTGCAGCAGTTTGATTGGTATTTATACAAGGCAGAGCCTGCGTAGCATAGTTATTCTATGTAAGTTAGGCGATAACACAGAAGAAATTCCAATCAAGCGCTGCCCTTTGGGTTCCCCTGAGTGCGCTTTGTTCTTTGTTGCTCAACTTTTGCCTAGATTACTAGGCGGCAAGTCGAGCGTCGCGATCAAAACACACTCAGGAGAACAAAAATCAAACAGCAAAGGTCAACAGGCCCTAGAAAGTAGGAAATTTTGGCTATGCCTTAATATCTAGCTTGCCACGAAAACCTTCCCAACCAGCTGGAAACTTACCACGCATAATGTAAGAAAAAGCGATGAGTTCAGCAATCACATAGTAGAGTTCCCTTGGGATCTCTTGGTGTAACTCAAGTGCACTGAGTGTTTGTGCTAATGATTCATCCTCATGGATCATGATGTTTTTCTCTTTTGCCAGCGCAATAATTTCCTCTGCTAGTTCGCCATATCCTTTAAAGGTGACCTGAGGTGCGCTACCAGCTTCATATAACAGCCCGATTGCAGATTTTTGTGTCATTTCTTTACACCTTAATGTTGATAATTGCGTGTTCATTAAAGAACTTATCTTGAAAGCTGGCTTCTTCCCTAAGGCCTATCTCTGCGACTTGTAGCCCATGAGATGCTAACTTATGTCTGAGCGTTGCCAAATGTGGCTCTGCGAGCTGCTTGACCTGATTGGAGGTGGCTACTAATGCACATTCCAGGGCTTTATCCATCAGCTCGGCTTGGGCATGGATCTGACCTTTTTCTGCAAAATCAAAACAAAGACGAATAAACCACACAGACTTCTCCGGCATACCAGGTTTCGGCGACTTTTTATATTCACCTATTTGTAATTGTGTTTGCTGTTGCTCTTGTCCTACTTTGGTGGGAAAGAGTAGGTTAATAATTAACTGTGCTTCGCTGTCTTGTTTCGCAGAGTTGGTGGTTATAGTTTGTGATTGTTGCGGTTGTAGTTGGTTATGTAATTGTCCTAATTCGTTTAACAGCTCTTTTGCTTGTGGTTGTTGTAGCGCTTCAGTTGTTTGCTTGGGTGAGGTCAACTTCAGTTGTGGTAGCAGCGCATCCAGTAAAGCTTGTATTTTTTGCGTTGCTTGCTCATTGCTCTGAGTTTGGTTTGCCACCTGACTACCTAATAGCGACACAATTAAACGGTCCAACATTTGTGTAAAGCTCGATTGAGCTAAACTTGTTGGCGTGTTAGCAAAGGTTGCCATGCCCAGTTGGCTTTCTAACTGGTTTTTAACGGTGAGCGCGTTGACTGAACGGTCATCAAGCAAGCGCGAAAATGCTTGATTGACTAACTTCTGCAATTCAGGCGTTTGTTTGAATGTATCTGCTTTGACGAGCTTTTCGATGGTTGCAGAAGCTTGGCGTAACATGTTTGGTGTATTTTCTTTTTGTTCGGTCTTAGTCATGGGCAGAGTAAGCAGAGCTTCAATTACCCCTTTAGTTTGATTGCTGGTAGGCTGCGGTACTTGAGAAGGCGTAGCGGTTACTTTTGTGCCTTGTGAATGTGTTGTAGATTGCAACTGGAACGTTTTAGCAGAATCTACAGGCGCAGAACTCGCTTTACGATAAAGCGGCCGCTCTAAGACTTGTGTCAGCTGTTCAACTTGCTTATTGCTAAGCGACAGTTTACCCGTGAGAGTGTCCAATAATAAGGACAGGGCTTTTTGTTTCACCTCAAAATCAACCGGTGGCGCTTGATATTTTGGTGTTTCTGCGAGCTGGTGTTGTAAGTAACGAGCAATGGAGCTGGCTAACTTTTCGCTTTGCAAGGGGAAGTGACTTTTTTGCAACGGTAATGGTTGCTTTGCCATCAGCTCTGTAAGATTAAGTTTTATTTGGTTTGTGAGTTGTTGTAGTGGTGTGCTTGGTTTATTCTCATTGTGAGCACTTACTTTCTCACTTTGCATATACAGCACTGAGGTCGAACGACTCAAAACATGACTTTGGCCGTTCTTGACTGGGGAGTTCGCGGGCTGATCAACCTGATTTGTGAGTGGCTTCCCAAAAGGTCTTCCGATCAGTACTTGCAACGCTTTTACTACTGTTGACTTAATTTGTTGCAGATTGACTTCAAGTAACGGTTTGTCATACGCCAGCGTATGTACTGATGCTAAGCGTGACTCAAGCGGTAAGGGGGTTTCCTTATTCACTGCAGTGACTTGTTGCAGCAAAGCGCTAAGCGGCTTTATGGTCTCTACTTTTACTTGTTGTGTCGATTTTGTGATATCAATTCCATTGAAAGCCGTTTTTACTTCGCCTTTTTGCCATGTGGTTGCTGCAGGCCAGTTACTGCTTATTGGCGATAAGGTTATTGAACGGTCATGAATGTTAAGTGTTACTCCACTTGGCTGAGGCTTCACCTCAACACTGCTAAGTTGACTAGAGATAAGTTTTGCAATCATTGACTTAGGTAAAGCCGTACTAAACAGCAAGTCTTTAAATTGATTGACGACCTGCAAGGAAACATTACTTTGTTGGGCACTAAGATGCGCAATAAGTTTGTTTTCACTTGCGAGCAATTGTGCCACGGCTTGCGGAAGCGGTATTTTTAAATCAAGCACCTTGATGTGCAATGTGGCGTCTGGCAACGTGGTTGCTGAAGACTGTACTACTGGGCTTGGCGTGTGCGTCTTTAGCGTCGTTAAAATATCAAAAAGCTGTTTTGTCAGCGTTACTTGCGCTTGTAATTTGGGCGTTTGAAAGGTGACCACCTTGCCAGTTTCATCAATACTAACCTGTGCTTCTGGAAGCTGATTGGGCTGGGTTGGAGGCTTAAGCGCTAGTTGGATAGTTTGCCAGCGGCCATCAATTGCCACATCCATTTTTAGTTTATCGTTACTAATTTGGATATTCTTCGCTGCAAACGGTTGGTTTTTGGCTAAGTCTAATCTCGATACTTCGCTATTATCTGTGCTTATCACAGATGCTGTCGTCGTATTTGTTGTAATTGGCAGCTTATTCATTATTTTAAATCAAATTTTCGCTAATCGGTCGCATCGGATTATTCGTATTACCATACCATTATGTTAGACTAACGCCCAATTTTAGGTAAAGAGAAGCCCAAGTTTGCTAGAGATAGACGCCGTCACTTGTACCAAACAAGATAGATGCTTGTTTGACTCATTAAGTTTCACTCTCCATGCGGGGCAGATCATGCAAATTGAAGGCCCAAATGGTGCCGGAAAAACCTCTTTGTTGAGGATCATTGCTGGGTTCGCCAGAGCGGATGAAGGGCAGATCCGCTACAACAGCACTGATATCCGCGATGATTATGATTCATTCGCTGCCGATTTATTATTTATTGGTCATAAGACAGGTGTCAATCAACAACTTAGTGCCTACGAAAATGTTCAACATTGGCTTATGGTTCACGGCGCTCAGGCAGATGAAGAAGAAGTCTATACACTGCTTGCTAAGCTCGGCTTAATCGGACTTGAAGATGTACCTGTGCGAACGTTATCTGCGGGTCAACAGCGCCGTGTTGCATTAGTACGTTTGTGGCTTAATCAAGCCAAGCTTTGGGTGCTAGATGAACCATTTACTGCGCTGGATAAAAAAGGGGTCGCCATGTTGCAAACCCAGTTCCAGTCTCATCTCGACAAGGGGGGCGCCATTTTATTGACGACCCACCAAGATCTCACCGCACATTTTGCACAGTTACAAACCTTGGCGTTGGAGTACCGTTTGTAATGCAGACTCAACATTCTTATTGGTTAGCTTTTAAATCGGTTTATGCCAAAGATGTGACCTTGGCCTTTAGACAACGCGCTGAGATAGTCAATCCTTTGTTGTTTTTCCTTATCGTGATCACCTTATTTCCGTTAGCAATTGGGCCTGAACCTGCGCTGCTTACCAGAATGGCTCCGGGTATTATTTGGGTAGCGGCACTTTTATCGACTATGTTAGGTCTAGATAAATTATTTAGGGACGATTACAACGACGGCTCATTAGAGCAATTGATTGCTTCACCTTATCCTTTATCGCTATCAGTATTAGCAAAAGTAGCAGCACATTGGACAGTTAGTGGTTTGCCAATGGTGGTGCTTGCGCCCTTGTTCGCGCTGTTAATGAATCTCGAGTCGCAGTCTCTCAATGCGACTGTATTGACCTTACTGATAGGTACACCGTTATTAAGTTTTATTGGGGCTATTGGCGCAGGACTCACCGTTGCATTGCAAAAGGGTGGCATTTTAATGAGTTTACTCGTCCTTCCGCTTTATATCCCCGTATTGATTTTTGCAACGTCCGCCATAGATACCAGTAGCATGTCTTTAGCGTATGGTGGTCAGCTTGCAATCCTTGGTGCGATGCTTGCCGTCGCAATTGTTGCCGCACCAATTGCCATATCGTCAGCTTTAAGAGTGAGTGTAAGTTAAAATGTGGAAGTGGTTACATCCTTATGCCAAAGCGGAGCGTGCTTACCAACTGTGTAACACCTTGCTTCCTTACTTTGCCGTGATTGCGGTAGTGGGCTTAATTGTTGGATGGGTTTGGGGGTTAGCCTATGCGCCAGCCGACTACCAACAAAAAGACAGCTATCGTATTATCTTTATTCATGTGCCGTCGGCTATCTGGTCGATGGGTGCATACTCTTCTATGGCTATTGCGGCTATTGTTGCCTTGGTATGGCAAATTCGTAATGCTGAACTGGCGGTTATTGCCATTGCTCCTATTGGTGCGGCAATGACTGCGATTGCGTTAATCACTGGTGCTGCTTGGGGTAAACCTATGTGGGGCGCTTGGTGGGTCTGGGATGCAAGATTGACGTCAGAGCTTATCCTATTGTTTTTGTACTTCGGTGTTTTGTCTCTATATCATGCCTTTGAAGATAAAAAATCAGGTGGTCGAGCTGCCTGTATTCTTGCCATTGTCGGGGTCGTTAATCTGCCTATTATTCATTTCTCGGTAGAATGGTGGAATACGCTGCATCAGGGATCAACTATCACCAAATTTGATACTTCAGCGATTGATCCTTCCATGTTGTGGCCTTTGTTGATCAACATAGTGGCGTTTGCTGGTGTGCTTGGCGTGGTTACGCTAATTCGTTTGAAAAATGAAATTTTACGAAGCGAACAACACCGTCCTTGGGTCCGCGAATTAGTGAATAGGGGTTAATCATGCAGTTTGAATCCTTCAGTGAATTTTTAGCCATGGGTGGCTATGGCTTTTATGTTTGGCTCTCATTCGGCTCATGTGCATTAATACTGGCTGGTATGTTAGTCGGCTCTATCTTGGATGGTAAGAAGCTAAAGCAAGCAGTTAAAGCGCAAATGGCAAGAGAAGCACGGATTAAAAAAGCAAAAGAGGAGTCGCAAGCATGAATCCTAGACGCAAAAAGAGATTATTCACCGTTGCTGCCGTAATCTTTGGTATTGGCGCAGCGGTTGGGCTTACGCTTTATGCACTACAAGAAAATATTAATTTGTTTTACACGCCGAGCGAGCTTGTTGAAGGTAAAGGTGAGTTAAAAGAAATCCCGCAAATTGGCCAGAAGCTGCGTATTGGCGGTATGGTTGTGCCAGGTTCAGTGGTGCGTGATGAAACGTCTTTAGATGTGTCATTTAAACTTATCGACACCGGTCCTATGGTTACTATTCGTTACAAAGGCATCCTTCCTGACCTATTCCGTGAAGGCCAAGGTATTGTAGCGCAAGGGACGTTAGTTGAGTCTAATGTAGTTGAAGCGTTTGAAGTACTTGCCAAGCATGATGAAGAGTATATGCCATCAGAAGTGGCTGAAGCCGTGAAAGGCATTAAACACGAAAAGCCAAAATATAATTTAAACAGCGAGAACTAAAATGGTCCCAGAAATAGGTTACTTCGCCTTAGTTCTGGCGATGGCATTGAGCTTATTACTGTGTATTTTCCCATTGTGGGGTGCTTATACGGGTAATTTGAGGCTGATGAAAGCCGCTCCTTCACTGGCCGTTGGTCAGTGTATTCTAGTTGTTTTCTCATTTATGGTACTGATCTACATCACGTTAATGGATGACTTTACGGTTGCGTATGTGGCGCATCATTCGAGCAGTACTTTACCTTGGTATTATAAAATCACCTCAACATGGGGTGGACACGAAGGCGCAATTTTACTGTGGTTGGTAATGCAATCCATGTGGACCATGCTGGTTGCTGTGATGTCAAAGTCGCTACCGTGGGTATTGCGAGCGCGTGTGTTAGGTGTCCTTGGCTTTTTAGGGGTGGGTTTTATGCTCTATACCCTGTGGATGTCGAGCCCGTTTGAGCGTTTGCTTCCTTACTTCCCTGTTGAAGGGCGTGATTTGAATCCATTATTGCAAGACCCAGGTATGATCATTCACCCGCCGCTCCTTTATATGGGTTATGTTGGCTTATCTGTGTCTTTCTCTTTTGCAATTGCTGCGCTTTTAACCGGTAAACTTGATAATACTTGGGCTAAATGGTCTCGTCCTTGGACAATGGCCGCATGGGGCTTTCTTACTCTAGGCATTACAATTGGTAGTTGGTGGGCGTACTCAGAGCTTGGCTGGGGCGGTTGGTGGTTCTGGGATCCGGTGGAAAACGCTTCACTGATGCCTTGGCTTGTTGCAACCGCTTTATTGCATTCACTCGCAGTAACGGAAAAACGTGGTGTGTTTAAGTCTTGGACAGTACTACTTGCTATCACCGCGTTTAGTTTATGTTTACTGGGTACCTTTATCGTTCGCTCAGGCATTATCGTATCGGTGCATGCGTTTGCAACCGATCCTGACCGTGGTTTATATATCCTGTCATTCTTAGCTGTGGTTGTGGGTGGCAGCTTAGCGCTTTACGCACTGCGCGTAGCTCAAGTATATAGCGAAGGGCGTTATCAATTCATTTCGCGTGAAGTGGCGCTGTGGATCAACAATATCTTCTTAGTGGTTGCGACCTTGATTGTATTATTGGGCACGCTATTGCCTATGATCCACAAAGAGTTGGGCTTAGGCTCTATTTCTATTGGCGTACCTTTCTTTAACCAAATGTTTGCGATATTAATCGTGCCGTTCGCGATTTTGCTGGGTTTAGCCCCTATGCTGCGCTGGAAACAAAATAAAATGCCGCCACTAGTGAAAAAATGGGCTGTATTGATTGCGGTGAGTTTAGTGCTCACCGCGACGTGGTTGTACTCGAGCTACGAAGTGGTGGCACCACTAACGTTTGTTGCGACAGCGCTGGCTGTGTGGATAAGTGTGGCTACTGCTGCTGACTTATTTAATAAAGTGACTGTTCACCCAAGTGTTGCGATCGGCTTTAAAAAGCTAGGATTGAGCTATTGGGCAATGGTACTCGGGCACATTGGTATTGCCTTTGTTATCGCGTCGGTGACGTTAACTTCAGCATACTCAGTTGAGCGCTCCGTGAGCATGAAACCCGGTGAAACGGCGATGCTAAACGAGTACGAATATCGCTTTGATGGCGTAAAAGAAATTCGAGGCCCGAACTACGGTGGTCATGCTGGCGTAGTGACGGTATTCAAAAATGGTAAAAAAGTCACCGAGCTGCATGCAGAAAAACGCCGTTATGATGTAGGGATGCAGTTTATGACCGAAGCCGCTATTGATGATGGTTTCTTCCGTGATTTATATTTAGCACTCGGCGAGCCGCTTTCTGCAGGCGCGTGGTCGCTTAGGATCTATCACAAACCATACGTACGCTGGATGTGGCTAGGTGGGCTACTTATCTCTTTTGCCGGCTTCATTGTGCTTGCGGATAAACGCTACCGCAACCGCGTTAAAAAATCATCCCAAGTGGAGGCTTAACATGAACCGCAAGTTATTAGGTTTAGTGCCTTTTTTGATATTTATTTTCCTTTGTGTGTTTTTGTACCAAGGACTATTTGGTAATCCAAGAGAACTTCAGACAGGCCGTTTAGGACACACTATGCCTGAGTTTTCTTTACCCGATCTAATGGATAGTGATAAAACTTGGACCGCCGACTCGCTTAAGGGTGAAGTCTACTTGATGAACGTATGGGGCACTTGGTGCCCAACGTGTATCGCTGAGCTAGGTTATTTAACTGAGCTTAGAGAGCGTGGCGTGAAAATAATAGGCCTGTATTACGAGCAGGCTTATGACCCTGATTTTGGCGACCAGTTTGATATCAATGCACTAAGACAAGATGTCAATAACATGCTGAGTCGTGCTGGTAACCCATACCAATTTAACATTCTTGATTTGGAGCGTACACTAGCACTGGATCTAGGAGTTTCAGGCGCGCCAGAGACTTTTTTGGTAGATAAGCAAGGTAAGATTTTGTTGCATCATACTGGCGACATCAATGAACGCGTGTGGCGCACTAAGTTTGCGGCAATCTATCAGGAGTTAACGCAATGAAATATGTAATTGTTTTGCTTTTAATGATGATTACTGCAGCGGCGCAAGCAACGGAAGATAAGTATAACTTTGCCACGGCGGAACGTGAGCAAACTTTCCGAGAGCTGACTCATGAGCTACGTTGCCCTAAATGCCAGAACCAAAACATTGCAGATTCAGATGCCGTCGTTGCCAAAGACCTGCGTGACAAAGTCATCGCATTGGTTAATGAAGGTCAGTCTAAGCAAGAGGTCATTGATTATATGATCGACCGCTATGGCTATTTCGTTCATTATCAACCACCTGTTACGCCTGCAACAATCGTACTTTGGGTACTGCCAGTGGCAATCATTATTTTAGGTTTCGGCTTTATTATATTTCGTCAAAAACGCGCTGCGAAAAAACAAGATTGGAATGCCGCAGACGAACAAAAGCTAGCTGAGCTCATTAATCAATATCAACGTCAGGAGCGTGAGCAGTGAGCGAATTCTCGACAGATTTAACTCAAATGTGGTTTTTGTTTCTTCTGCTAGGCATATTTGCCGGTCTGTTTGTGGTTTTTCCGTTTATTAAAAAGGAAAAGCGCGTCACGGTTGATCACGATGCGAACGCCGAGCGTATCGATATTTTTCATCAGCGTTTGGAAGAGTTAAAAGAAGAGCTTGCTAATCAGCGTATCGAAAAAGACAGTTATAATGAATCTGTGGTTGAACTCAAGCGTCGCTTATTGAACGAGTTATCGCCTGAACAATCATTGACGAGTCGTGGTGACAACCGTGTATTAGCGCTGACAGGTATTGCTTTTATGGTGCTGGTGACAGGTGTCTTTTATTACTATACGGGTAGCCACAGGCAAATAGCTAGCTGGCATGAAGCCGTTGAAAAGTTACCTGAGTATGGTGAGCGTGCAGTAATGCAATCTGGAGAGCCGCTAAATGCCAACGAGCTACAAGCATTTGCGCTGGGACTAAGAACTAAACTAGCAACCGCTGGCGACGATGCAGTTGCATGGATGTTACTTGGTCGTGTTGCAATGTCACTTAGTGACTTTGAGATGGCGATGCAGGCATTTGATAAAGCACTCGTGATGCAACCTAATAACAATAATGTTTTGGTGAATTATAGCCAAGCATTATTGATAGAGGGCTCAGAGCCAAGTATGAATCGCGCGGCCAGAATGTTGTCAAAAGTGCTCAAGAATGATCCAACGAATATTGATGCGATTAGCTTGCTGGCGTTAATTGCCTATGAACGTCAAGATTGGAAAGAGTCAAAAGCCGCTTTTGAAGTCTTGTTGTCACAATTAACCAAAGATGATCCGCGTTATGAGATGATCGCAGGGCGGATTGCTGAAATCGAGCAAAAGTTGGGTCAACAAACAGATGAACCAGTAGCTGTAAAAGCTGGTATTGTCGCTACTGTAACCATTTCAGCTGAGTTACAGAACAAGATTCCAAAGGACAGCACGTTGTTCGTTTTTGCAAAAGCGGCTGAAGGCCCAGCCATGCCATTGGCGGTCGCCAAAATTACAAACTTTAACTTGCCAATGACGGTAAACCTAGATGATAGTATGGCAATGATGCCTGAATTAACCTTGTCGAAATTTTCTCAAGTTACGGTCACCGCACGTATTTCTAATGATGGTTCAGTAATGCCTTCAGATGGAGAACTAGAGGGTGCTTCAAGCGTAATTGAACTTCAACAAGGCGAAAATCAGCTCACTGTCGAGATTAGTCGTGTCTTAACAAATACAGGGAAATAAATGCTTAAAGCTGTGCTCACAGGTTTACTTGTGCTGACCGTTGTCGGTTGTGCGCAAGTACCCGAAGAGAAAAAGGATCCACGAGATCCATTTCAATCACTTAACCGTCCACTTTATGACTTCAATATGGATGTGTTGGACGCCTATATCTTACGGCCTGTTGCTAAAGGATATGTTGCGGTGACTCCCGCTCCTGTGCGCAGTAGTGTGGTTAATTTCACCACCAACATCGCCGCGCCGACCGATGCAGTAAACGCAGCGCTACAGGGCAAGCCTGATCATATGGCAATCAATGTTGCTCGCTTTTTAGTTAATTCTACGGTCGGTATTTTTGGCTTGTTTGATGTTGCGAAAACACTTGGCCTTGAGCTTAAAGACGAAGATTTTGGCCAAACCCTTGGGGTGTGGGGCGTTGGTGATGGTGCGTATATTATGATCCCAGCTATGGGACCGACGACCGCGAGAAACTTAACGGGTGATGTAGTCGATAACTTTGTCTTGCCAGAAATTGCACTCACCACGCCACAAACAGTATTAGTGTTTGCGCTGCGTGCGGTCGAGGCAAGAGCGGCTTTGATGTCACAAGAAAAGTTGCTAAATGAGTCGCTTGATCCATACACTTTCTTAAAGGATGTATACTATCAACGTCAATTGTACGAGCTATTTGATGGCAACCCGCCAATGGAAGAAGAGCCGGATGATTTTGACGAGAACTTTTTAGAGAACCTGTAAAAATAAAGGTCGGCAATCGCCGACCTTTTCGTTATCTTTGCGAAAACTTAAAAGCGCCAGTTGAGATTTGCCCAAAGCGTCCTTCCCGGCTCATTGACTCGATCAATTTGGTCAAAGCCACTTACTGCGGCGCCTGAACGACTTAAATGCTCGGCATAGGTTTTATCGAGCACATTATCTACTCCTGCACTGAGTTGTAATGCATCGCTATATTGATAATTGGTGTTGAGTGCAAGTGTACCAAATCCAGTCGTTGCAGCGATATCCTGACCTGCAATATTCCCTTGTCCAATCGCCACTCTATGCTGGTGTTGTACTAATCTTACCAATCCGCCTAGTTGCCACTTATCGCTTAATTGGTAATTGCTTGCAATACGCAGTTGCAAAGGTGGTTGCTGAGCTAATGCGAGATTGTCAGTAAGGTTATTACCCTTTACATAGTTGATACTTCCGGTGAGTTGTAGCGCTTTGCTCGCTTGCCACATTACTTCACCCTCAAAACCGAAGGTTTCCGCGTCAATATTTCTGGTCACTTTTGACGTCATATTCATCTTTTCAAACATATTGTCGACTAATAAATAGTCGTCAATTTGGTTATAGAACACCGAGAAATTGACGTTAATGGCCTTGAACTGTTTTACCAATCCAGCATCTAATTGCAAGGTCTTTTCAGTATCGACATTAAAGGCAGAAATAGACGTTTCACTTCCTCGACTACCACCGACAACTTCCCAGTAATCGGGAAAACGCTCTGTAACGCCGAAACCGACAAAATAGCTGCTGTTTTCAGATTGTGCTTGATAACGGCTAAATCCACTGATTAACGTATCGTCTCGCGTTTGTAGGGCAGCTGGATTTGGTTTCATTGCCATCATTGCGTTTATCATGGTGCGATGATCTTCACTTTGCCAATCATCAATGCGTAATCCGCTAACCCATTGGCTGGAGCGACCCAATTGATATTCGAACTCGGCAAATACACCGAGCTGTCTAAATTCAGCATCTATTTGGCGCGGCATCGTTTCTACCGGATTGTTGAATTGATCTCGGCTGACTCGATTGCGGTGCTCATTTGCTTGATAATCGACACCGTAGACAAAAGTATGTTGGGCATTGACTTCTGAAGTCAACGTAAGCTTTGCGCCATAAGTTTTACGGTCAGGATTGGAGGAGGTTGGGGTTTTCATCATCATGTTAGCAACAAAAGGACGTAAGCTATGATTGTCCATGATGTGGTCGACGTAGTTATAGTATGCGTTGAATGTTAACTCTTCAATCAGAGATGAAAGGGAAGATAATTTGATATTCAGGCCAATATTTTCTCGGTCGAAGAGGCTACCATCCATCATGCGGTCGGCATAGGCAACTTCACCATCGCTCACCCCGTAAGTGATAGAGTAAAAGGCGTCATCGCTTGGGGTATAGGCAAACTCTGTGTCTATATTCCAGCGCTCGTAAGCCGAGTGAACTTTGGTACCATTGCCATCTTCATAATCATCAGCATCGCTGTAATTTGCAGCGATCCGAGCGTATCCGCGTTCATTACCAGCCTTGATATCACTGTTAACACTGTGGCGGCCTTGGCTCGACAGCACCGCATTGGTAAAGCCAATCACTTCTGACTTAGCTAGGCGTTCATTTTCACGCTCAAACACCACAGTGGCAGCACTGTTGCCTGGCCCATACAACACAGTTTGTGGGCCTTTGATGACTTTTAAGGTGTCGTAGGATTGTGGCGTAATATATGCCGTTGGCGGATCCATGCGGCTACCGCAACCACCCAGCGTTTGACCATTATTGGCGATAATCGCAATTCTAGAGCCTGCCATACCGCGAAACACAGGGTCAGCGCTTGCGCCGCCTTTTTTAATTAGTGAGAACCCGGCGATTGAAGAGAGTAAATCCGCGCCATCTTGTGCTGGTAGTGGTTGGCGTACTGCTTTGGTATCCGTTGTTAGCGTAATTGGTGTTTGCATCGGTGCAATAACAACGATTTTTTCAATTTCATCGGCATGAGTTATGGGGGATAAGGAAACAATAGCAAGAGAGAGTAGGGTGCGTTTCATAAGTTCACTTTGAAGTTGTTTTGGTGAACTTATTTTATCGCTATCAGGTGCTTAGCGGGATGCGACAGATTGTCGCATCCTTTGATAGGTTACTCTATCGCTTTTATTTGAGTGTCACTCCAAACTTGCGACTTTTGATATAGCTCTGCGATATTTTGGCTGGTTACGCCAAGAGATTTTGATATGGTTTCAACACTATCCCAATCACCTTTTTCCAGAGATTCTGCAAGGTCTAGATAGATACCAAAAGCACTCGGTTTCTTCAGTAAAGTTGATTTAATTTCTTGAGATAAGGGTAACTTCGTCAATAAACTGGCCATATCGTCATCAAGAATGGCGTCCATCAGTGACATCATACCAACCAAAAATGTACTCCCAGTATCGGAGACTTTGTTGGCCTTAGTTGCTATTGCTTCCATAAAGTGTGCACGCAATAATGAGAGTGAAAGCAGTTCTTTGGGCTTTTCTGTATTAAGCTGTGAAGCAAACAATAATGAGATCAGACGCTTAAGCTCATCACTACCGAGTACAACCAAGGCTTGTTTAATCGTCGATATCTCTGCTCGGCGTTTAAATACGGCACTATTTGCATAACGAAGAAGTTTGTAGCTTAGGTTTACATCACGCTCGAAGACCTGAGTGATCCTAGCAAGGTCGGGCTCAACGCTTGAAGTCTCATAAAGCAATTCAGCCATGGCTAATTCCGAGGGGGCTAGTGCTTTGGTTTTGACCATCTCGGGTTTGGCAAAAAAGAAGCCTTGAAAATATTTGAATCCAAGCGACTTGGCGAGTTCAAACTGCTCGTAGGTTTCTACTTTTTCTGCCACTAAATCAATGTTAGGAAAATCCTGTATCGCGCCTTTAATGGCATGAATTTGGTCAAGGTTAGTCGCCAAAAAGTCGACTTTTATTTGGTCGATATAAGGAAAAAAATGGCGCCACACATTTTGGTGATGGTAATCGTCAAGCGCTAGTGTATAACCTTGCTCTTTTAGCTCTTTGACACAGGCTAAGAGCCGTTTTCCCGGTTGTACTGTTTCTAATATTTCTACAACAACTTGCTCGGGGGCGAGCATTTGTACATAACCTTTAGCAAGTGTTTCTAGGGTGAAGTTAATGTAGGCTGGCTGTTGATTGGTTAAATCATCTAGGCCAAAGGTAAACTGGCTGCCCTCAACTAACCGGCTTGTCGCTTCATCGCCGTCAATTTCGGGAAATACGTTACTTAATCCATCACGAAATAAAAGTTCGTAGCCAATCAATTCCCTTTGGACATCAAAAATTGGCTGACGAGCCGCGTAAAAGTACATAGATACTACCGTCCAAACAAAATGCTATTGGCTTTAATATAAGGTAAAAGCGCAGTCAGGTCACGCTGGGAAATTGAGTTTACAGAATATGGGTAAATACAGAGCATAGGGTGAATGATAATTAACCAGTTGAATTAGGTACAAATAAAATACTATTTTGGTCAATAGTCTCAGGTGGTTGGGTGTATGGTTTGTGCGTGTTATAGTGAGGTCTTTATGTTTTTGGCTTTTATTCAAAGTGAGTTAGAAATCGAATAATTAAGTGATAGAAAAAGCTCACATTTGGAGAAGAGCCCAACTAACAATTTAGGAGGCTAATTTGGAGATTGGTACGATAATCTCTCTCGCACTGTATTTTATTGCGATGCTGGGAATTGGGTTATATGCATATAAAAAGTCGACCAGTGATGTGTCTGGCTACATGTTGGGTGGCCGTAGTCTGCCACCAAGTGTAGCAGCTCTTTCAGCAGGTGCATCCGACATGAGTGGTTGGATCTTGATGGGTCTACCTGGCGCAATGTTCCTCTATGGTTTTAGCAGTACATGGATTGCAATTGGCCTTATGATTGGTGCTTGGCTCAACTATTTATTGGTCGCTCCGCGCCTGCGTGTTTACACAGAGTATGCAAATGATGCGATCACCATTCCTGACTATTTTGCCAATCGTTTCGAAGATAAAGGAAATGCGTTAAGAATAGTCTCTGCGTTAGTGATCATTGTTTTCTTCACGCTATATACCTCTTCTGGCGTGGTTGCCGGTGGCAAGCTGTTCGAAAGTTCATTTGGCATGAGTTATGAGAGCGGCTTATATATCACAACTAGTGTTGTTGTGCTTTATACTTTATTCGGTGGCTTTTTAGCGGTAAGTCTGACTGACTTTGTCCAAGGCTGTATCATGTTTATCGCTTTGATTTTAGTGCCTTTAGTTACCTTCTCATTACTCGATAATCCACTTTCTCAAACACTGAACGAGTTAAATCCGTCGATGTTAACTTGGGTGGGATCAGCTGGCGCAATAGGCATTATTTCTGCAATGTCTTGGGGTCTTGGATATTTTGGTCAACCCCATATTATCGTGCGCTTTATGTCTGTTCGAAGTGTTAAAGATATGCCAACAGCGCGCCGTATAGGTATGAGCTGGATGATAGTCGCAGCTCTCGGTGCCGTGGGCACTGGTTTGTTTGGTGCTGCTTATGCACATGAGCATGGGATTGTTGTAGACGATGCTGAGACCATTTTCTTGATTTTATCCCAGTTATTGTTTCACCCATTGATTGCGGGATTCTTACTTGCAGCTATTCTTGCCGCAATTATGAGTACCATTTCTTCGCAGTTGTTAGTGAGTTCGAGCTCGTTAACGGAAGACTTTTATAAGATATTCTTGAACAAAAATGCTTCGGATAAAGAACTTGTGCTTGTTGGTCGTATCAGTGTACTAGTTGTAGCGCTTGCTGCCATTTATCTTGCGTACGACAGAGATAGCTCGATTCTAGATCTTGTGAGTAATGCTTGGGCAGGTTTTGGTGCGGCATTTGGCCCGCTAGTATTGATAAGCTTATTCTGGTCTCGTATGAACTTTGCTGGAGCACTCGCCGGCATGGTATCTGGTGCGGTGACTGTGTTGGTATGGATCTACGGTCCGTTTACTTATAATGGCGAGCCGCTTAGTGCGACATTATATGAAATTGTCCCAGGATTTATTGTTGCGACAGTCGCTATCTTTGCTGTTAGCCTACTGACCAAGGAACCAAGTAAAGAGATCACTACCTTATTTAATAAAGTAGAAAACGCCCTTGATTAAAGTCGGTTGAAGCGGATAAAAAAACGGAGCATTCAGCTCCGTTTTTTATTTCTCAAATATACGTATATACGGCTTAACGAGTCACTTTAAGCGTGTTCTTTCAAGTGGTTAATCACGACTTCATGGTGGTCTTTGGTTTTAAACTTATTGAACACGTGCTTGATGGTACCATCTTGACCGACTAAGAAAGATAGGCGATGAATACCGTCATACTCTTTACCCATAAATTTCTTTAAGCCCCACACACCAAACTCATCGGCTACCGCGTGATCTTCATCCGAAAGTAAGTCAAAGTTAAGCTCTTTTTTGTTTTCAAAGTTCTTTAACTTTTTCACAGCATCTGGACTAATGCCAACGGCTACGGTGTTTAATTCAGCCAGTTCAGCTTTGTGGTCACGCAGATTTTCAGCTTGAACGGTACAGCCCGGGGTCAATGCTTTAGGATAAAAATAGACTAAAACTTGATGTGACTTTAATAAAGTAGCAAGCTCAACGGTCTCGTCGTTTTGGTTTTGCAGTGAGAATAATGGTGCTTTATCACCGATTTTCAAAGTATTCATAGTAAATCCTTAGCGAATGCGTCTGAATATATAGTCTACGTTTAAGGAGTGTGAAAGATCTTCGAACTGAACTTTAAAGTTATCGATATCCACATCTACAGGAATATTAAACTCGAGCTCGCAGCGCATATGTAGCTCGTCTTCTTGCTCAAAGGTATCTGACTTCAGTGAACAAATATTCACCCCTTGCGCTGCGAAATAGCGTGTTACTTTACTTAACGTACCAGGAGTATCTAACCCTTCATATTCCAAAGTATAACCTGCACTGTATTCGCCTTGTTGATGGCTTGCGGTGCGTTTCATCATCGTTAAAAGGCCAAGCTCCATCCCTTTGGCAGGTAAAGTGTGCTCGACACGACTGATAGACGCCATGTCACCGGCAAGTAGCATGATAAAGGTAAACTCATTGCCCAATATTGCAATTCGACTGTCAATAATATTACAGTTGCAGTCACTCACAAGCTGTGTCAATTCGCCAACAATACCAGATCTGTCTTCTCCAATGGCGGTTAAGACAAGTTGATGGTTTGCATGCATGGTCATTTTGGAACCTCTGATTTCACGTAATGCGCTCAAGGTTAATAATTAACGCGAAATACTACCATATCTGAGTTTTAGCGCTAGCGCGTTGTAATAAAAAATAGAATTGTGCTTGCTGGACATGGTTGCTTGTTTTTCTAATGTATGACAAGTAACATAGGGCAAAATTTTGGCTATGAAATACGTGTTCCCAGTATATTTGATGGGACATTCGATGTCATAGCACTAACAATTCAGAGATTGTCAATTTTTGGCAACTTTGTGTGAACCAATTCGGCAATCCTAAATCATAACTTTGATTCGAATAATAATAGGGTTTGCTAAGGAGTAAATGAGTGCAGTATTGGATCCCAAAATCACTGGTTCTTGGAATTGCCGTGAGTCTAAGCGGCTGTAGTATTTTCACAAATGATGCACATCATGAAAGAAATTATCGTGCAAATGCTCCGGTGAAAGCCCCTGAAGGCTTGTCTCAACCTTACCGAGATCCTGAGTTTGCCATGCCAGTTGGTCAATATGAGAACACGGCCGAGCCGGTAAGTTATCGTGCACCGCAGCAAGTATTGACGGTTGCGCAAGGTAGTTGGGTCGAGCAGGGTGAAGACGCCGCAAGGATTTATTTTGATAAAAATGATGGGATAGAAGATTTACCAGCATTTATTTGGCGCGCCGTGGACGGCGTCGTCGCAATGCATAACGCTGGGTTTGAAAGTGATAACAAGGCACAAGGGACAGTGACGACAACTTGGTATTCACTGATCCAACCAAAAGACGGCTGGTTTTGGGAAGAAAGTGTAGAGCCGTCTAAGCAAAAATTTAAATTTACCCTGGAACAGAAAGAGCACCAGCGTACCGCATCAATTCGTGCAGAGTTGGTTGATTATCAAGGCGATGACGAGTTAACTGCGCTTCAAAAGAACCACTTAGAGGTACGAGCGCTTAATGAAGTTGTGACCGAATTTGACTATCAATATCGTTTACTACAAGTTGAAATGCGTAAGCGCCAAGGTGTACTGGCACTTGAACTTGGATTTGACAAGAATGGTGATTCGGCGCTACTGACTGAAAAAGGTCAAGAAGCGGTACTTGATCGCTTCTCTAACTTCCTAGAAAGAAGTAACTTTACGGTTGTTCGTGTCGATAGGGAAAAGCAGGAAGTTTTGGTTCGTTACGAAGCGCCTGAAAGCAGTGTTTGGGATTCTATTTGGGGTGAAGAAGCGGTTGTATTACCGATTGATAATGGTGATTACACGATAAAGATCGCTCAAGCGCAGGACACGCGTACTTCCATTACCTGGAAGGATAGCGAGGGGAATGTACTTGATGCAAACACCATGAATAACCTGCATCAAGCCTTGATCACTTTGCTAAGGCAAAAAGGTCTAACGATTTAATAAATATAATAATTTAAAAACGAAAAGAGCTTCGGCTCTTTTCTTTGTTTTTGTGGAAGTAAAAAATGACAGAGAGCACTATGACACCACGCTCCACTTTACAAACGTGGTTTGCGTTTATCGTACCGTCATTGATTGGTATTTTTTTGTTTATGACGCCAGTAGCGGTCGGGGAGGCAATGACTATCCCGATTGCAGTGATGGCAAAATGGTTGCAAGCGCAACTAGCCCCTTTTATGAAAGACATGATCGTTGCAATAGTATGTATTACTGGGATCATGAGTCTGGTGGTTAAACTCCTAAGACCCCAAGCACTATTAAAAATAACCATAATAAGACACCTATTCGATGTAAGCTGGATTTGGTTAATAACCCGACTAGTTGGTATGGTGTTTATTGTGCTTACCTTCAATGGTGTTGGTCCAGAAGCGATCCATTCGGAAAATACAGGGGCGTTAGTGCTCAATGATCTTTTGCCCGTGCTATTTTGTGTATTCATTTTAGCCGGACTATTGCTGCCACTCCTGCTTAACTTTGGCTTGCTTGAGATGGTTGGTACGCTTCTGACCAAAGTGATGCGCCCTTTATTCGGGGTGCCAGGACGTAGTGCAGTAAACTGTGTTGCATCTTGGCTTGGTGATGGCAGTGTCGGTATTTTGATGACCGCTCGCCAATATGAAGATAAGCATTACACACAACGAGAAGCAGCAATCATTGGTACTACATTCTCTGCGGTTTCAATCACTTTTTGCTTAGTCGTTATTGGCCAAGTCAAACTTGAACACCTGTTTGCTCCATTTTATCTTACCGTATGCGCAGCCGGCTTTGTTGCCGCGATTATTGTGCCGCGTTTACCACCGCTCAGATTTAAAAAAGATATTTATGTTGATGGTAGTGATCATAATGAAGATTCTGAAGCTGTGCCTAAAGGGAAGGGGTTGTTTAGCCACTCCCTAGATATAGCGCTTACCAAGGCTAAAACGGCTCCAGGGGTGAAAGGAACACTAGAAGAAGGCCTGCACAACGCATTAGATATGGTGTTTGCTGTGTTACCTGTAGTGATGGCTGTAGGTACTTTTGCGTTGATTATTGCTGAGCATACGCCAGTATTTCAATATTTAGGCACACCTTTCGTTCCTTACCTCGAGCTACTCAATGTGGCAGAGGCAGAAAAGGCCGCGCAGACAATAGTTGTCGGCTTTGCGGATATGTTTATTCCGTCAATTCTTGCCGCAGGTTCCATTGAAAGCGATACCACCCGATTTATCGTTGCTGCCATGAGCGTAACTCAGCTTATTTATATGTCAGAAGTTGGCGCATTGCTGCTTGGCAGCAAAATCCCGGTGAACTTATGGGAGCTATTCCTAATCTTTATCTTGAGAACACTTGTTACTTTGCCTGTCATTGTCTTCATGGCCAAGTGGTTAGTTGGCTAGAACAGGACACTCGGTAACAGAGTATACTGATAACCCACAATATTTACCCGCCTAAATATTGTGGGTCAGTTGACTAACCTCATACAGATATTCATTATTCTATTTCTCCCCATAACCGATTGGTACTAAAAATAAGCTATTAAATTCCCTCCTCGAGCAATCATCGCTAAAGCTATAGCCTAAGACACGGGGCCTAAATTGGTATAACTTAAGTTTCAGCCAATGCTTGTATTTTTAATAGGCAATTTTATAAAGAATAGTAAGTATACGAGTTTAGGTTAGTTATAAAATAATGGATTTCAAAATACGGAGGTCACTTTTGATCTAGCCATATCTGAGGTTTTAGGGGGTAGCAGAAAATATAGTCATCAGTGTATTAGGCTTTTGAAGCGTAAAAAAGCCCCATTCTAAATGAGGCTTGAGAAAAATTAGTGTTTGACAGGAAAATTATCTAGATGTGTATAAAGTACCTAACACTTCAATTCTAGCTTCAACTACCTTTCCTGATTGCTTCAGTTCAGCAAGTTTACCTAGTAAATCTTGGTTGCTGTTTACACTAACAACAGCAATTCGGCCACCGTCATACGTATTTTCAACAGCAACGCCGTACTCACTTGCTAATTCGCGTGCAGACGCATTGTCTTTCATAAGCAGGTTGATGTTACCAGATACTGGAGCAATCTCACCATTGAATATATTTTTAACTAAAGAGCCTTTAGTAAATAACTGGCTGATAGACGTCGACTTGACTAGCGCTTTTTCACCTTTTTGGCTAATTACAGCACTAGGATCTGCAATGGCTAACGGAACTAATGCATAGTCAGACATAATCTTATAAGCACCAAAATCAGGCTTTTCAAAATTTGCCACTTTGTTTGCTTTCTCCAGTTTAGGAGTCAAGTTGTCTCGAGCCTCTGCTTGAGTTAAGAATAGTGAAGTTGTAATTAATGCCGCGATTTTTAACTTGTTCATAGTATACACTCCAATTACTCAGCAGATTGATGGCCAAAGATACGTACAGCTGCACCCATCAGTTTTGATGGCGTTGAATTGTTTACGTATCCATCGTAGACAATATCACCTGTGCTAGTCGTCGCAAACGACTTGTCTGACACGTCAAACAAGCGAATTGTCCACTCTCCTTTAGCTGACTCACCATAGAAGCTGTTTGATAAAAATACGCCATTTTTTAGGATATAGCCAACCTGGAAGCCAGCACCGCTAAAATCATATGCAGGGCGTATCAGTGCTTGTCTAGATGATAATAAAACGCTTCTCGTACCGCTCGGAGAGATAACTTCAATTGCCAAGTCAGAACCAGCTGTAGACTGTATAACCGCTTCATCATTTTGAATTCCCATACCAAACTCATCGTTAAATACATCCAGTTTGAATTGGATAGCTTCAACGTTGATGTCCTCTGAGACAGTCACTTTGTAAGTGGCACCAACTTCACTGTTATCAGGGATTGCCATCTCTAGAGAATCTTGACCCATTACGGAGCCTTGGCCAATCCAATCTGTAATAACTTCTTCACCAAGTTTAGTTGAGTAAGACTTGGCCATTTTAACTGCTGCACCGGCATCTACACGGCCAAAACCATAAAGGTTATTATGGCTATAGCCAGCTGCGTTTTCTACCCAGCCATCATGCGCGATAAATTCACCAGCGCCTACTGGCACCGTTACTGGCGCATTTTCGGCGTCATTTTTGGTGCTTGTTGACACAATGATATGACGTACATCTCTCCAAGTCAGCTCACTGTTCGCTGATAGGATCAGAGAGATCACGCCTGAAGCGTTTGGTGCTGCAGAAGAGGTTCCATTCATGGTTGAACGGTAATTACAGTTAGGGTTTTCTGGATGTCCAGGGTAATCGAATGGGTATTGGCTTGCAGCGAACTCCTCTCCATAAGCTCCTGTCCAACTGGCGATTGCGCGACCAGTATAACCAGAACTACCACTTAAACATGTCATTGGATCAGTCGTAACCATTGCAGGAGCCCAACGGCCATATTCCCCAGCAGGAGCTGCTGCTAACAGGTTTGCCCCAGCGCTTGAGTAACTAGTATGTTTACCATTTGAGTTAACGGCACCAATAGAGAAATAGTAAGGGTGCCCTTGGCTACTTTCACTGTTGCTATTGTAGCAGGTTAATCCTAAGTCATTTGCACCATTGTCATCACAAAATGAGCCTTCTAAGTCTTCACTTACAAAACTATTACCACTTGATTTTACGTTAGTAGCACCTTTGCCTGAACGAAGCTTCCTGTTTGGATAAGATTCAATTGCTTCATCAAGTTCCGAATAACTAAATTGAACAGGGTAGGTAAGGCCATAGCTGCGGTTGAATACAGAAATAGACTCACTTTCTGTTATCCCAGAGCCAGGAAAGCCATGAACTAAAAGATCTTGCTTCGGTGTCTTGTCACCGCTAGCTAGTAAATTCATTCCGATAAGACCAGTATCAGGCGAAACACCACGGCCGCCTAGGCCGTTCCAGCCTTTAGATGCAATCAGACCTGCAACACTAGTCCCGTGGTCACCATTAGTCGCTGTGCTCGTAGGATCAGTTTTATCAAGCGCATTGTCAAGTAGGTTAAGAGAGCGATTTGGCAAAACGTTAGGAGCCAAATCTTCATGTCTAATTTCTAGGCCTGAGTCAACGACAACGGCTGTCACACCTTCGCCCGTTACACCCTGGGCAAATGCTGCTGGTACATTCATATCTTCACCAGCGACTAAGATGTTTGATTCTGCATCCGCAAATTCACTATTCCAGTACTCAATCGCTTGTTCTTCAGTCATAATGCCACGACCGACGTAAAGGTCGACCAAGCCTTTTTTCATCGCATCACTCAGTGCGTAAGCCTTTTGACCCGTATTATTTAGGTGCCATTGCTGGTAAGCAAGAGGGTCAGTTAGTGATGCTGGGATCTCAATACTACCGTTGGCTGACTTTCCTTTTGCAGTAACAGTGTACTTAATAGTTGCCGCTTCGCCAGATATTGGCAAGTAATCAAAAGCGGTTAGACTTTTTAGCGTTAAAATACCATGAGGAAAAGTGTAAACATTATCTACAGGCGAAATCTCTGTCTCACCGTCAAATATTGTAATTGATAGATTGTCACTATCTGCGTCGGAGGCTTGAATTGAGCCCGAAATGGTCTGCCAATGTTTTACATTTTCTAGCTGGGTAACACCAGCCTGAGGTGCATGATCTAGCTCTTGAGCTGAACTATTATTGTTGTTATCGCTTCCACCACAAGCTGATAGTGCTACTACTATCGCTGCGGATAAAGCGGTGTATTTGAATTTATTGTTATTCATATTATTTACCTTTGTACACTTTGCAGTAACGAATGTACTCAAGTAAATTAATGTTAGCAATTATATAATTTTAAGTTTTGTAAACAAAGTGTAATCAGAGGTGTTTTTTTATCATTTAATTCAATTGGTTATCTTCTTTGAAAACAAATGTAAACAGTAACGAGAGATGAAAAAATTAACCAGAAAGGACTCCTTTCCTTTGCCTAGTAGCGTTATTAGCCGTATTCTTTTATAAGTTATTTATATCTTTTTTGACTTGATAACCTTCATCGGTAACAATTTGCTCCAGTGTTGACACTCTTGCTTTTAATGCAGCAATCTCTGAGTGTAGCTCATCATGCACCTTTGTTCTTTGTGCGTCTATTTTTTTAAATTCCAAGCGGCGTTTATAGATTTCGCTAATTATTCCTCCACCAACACTAATAAGTACAATCAAAAAAACCATTGTAGTGCCTGACATAGCCAATTTACTCCTTTTTGTTGATAAGTAATATCATGACGAATTCATTGTAGTGACGATAAAAAATGGCATCATGATTTACCACCATGATGCCATTAAGTCATCTGTAAAGTGAACTGACAATTGTCAACTAGCACTCAATAATGTTTACCGCCAATCCACCGCGTGCGGTTTCCTTGTATTTAGTTTTCATATCGTTACCGGTATCAAGCATCGTTTTAATCACTTTATCTAGTGATACTTTTTGATCGCCCGTACCGCGCAAAGCAAGACGAGAAGCATTAATGGCTTTAATAGAACCCATTGCATTGCGCTCAATACACGGAACTTGCACAAGCCCACCGACAGGATCGCAGGTTAGGCCTAGATTATGCTCCATACCAATCTCAGCGGCGTTCTCAACGTGTACTACGTTACCACCCATGATTTCGGTAAGAGCGCCAGCAGCCATTGAACACGCAACACCTACTTCACCTTGGCATCCAACTTCAGCGCCAGATATAGAGGCATTCTTCTTATATAAGATCCCAATCGCCGCTGCGGTAAGTAGATAACGTGTGGCAATCTCTATATCCACTTCTTTGATAAAAGTGTGATAGTACATTAACACCGCTGGAAGAATACCGGCTGCACCATTGGTTGGTGCGGTTACTACGCGGCCGCCCGCTGCATTTTCTTCATTAACTGCAAGTGCAAACAAATCCACCCAATCCATTGCGCGCAGTGGATCTTGGTGCGTTTCTACACTGAGTTTTAAATACAGGCTAGGTGCACGACGACGAACCTTTAAACCGCCCGGTAAAATACCTTCGGTTTTCATACCACGTTCAATACAAGCTTTCATTACCTGCCAAATGTGGAATAGCGTTTCTTTGATTTCAGATTCTTTACGTAATGTTTTCTCGTTGGCCATCATTAACGAAGACACACTGAGACCAGACTCTTTACACATTTCCAGTAGTTCGGCGGCTGAATTGAATGGGTAAGGTGCCGGGTTTTCTGTTCTGATATCTAACGCAGCTTGCTTTTCAGCTTCAAAATTCTGATCGGTAACGATAAAGCCACCACCAATCGAATAGTAAATTTGGCTATGAGCAAGCTCTTCGCCTTTATACGCTTTGATTTCCATTGCATTGGAGTGCTTAGGCAGCGTTTTTCGACGGTGAAACACAATCGCGCCTTGCTTAGGAAATTTTACTTTATGTTGCTTGTCGAGATAGATAACCTGTTCATTTTCTATGGTTTCTAAGATCTCTGGTACTAGATCTGCATCTATGGTCTCAGGATCGTAACCCGCAAGTCCCAAAATAACAGCTTTGCCAGAGCCGTGGCCAATACCTGTTTGGCCTAAAGAGCCGAACAGTTCCACTTTCACCGAAGTGATATCATCAACGATGCCTTGTGCCTGAAGGTCTTGTACGAATAACCTAGAAGCACGCATTGGTCCCACTGTATGAGAGGAAGAAGGTCCAATACCGATACTAAACATATCGAATGCACTGATCATAAATTTTACTCACATTGCCTTTAAAACGGACGCCATCATAACGTGTCTACTTAGGGAAGTAACCCATAATCGGCAAAAGTATATGCCAGTTTTGCAGTAAGCATGATAGAAAGGTCCCTAATCTGCAAGGTGGAGGTGGATTTTATAAAAGGTCTTACCAGTTAAGGGCTAAAATAGGGCGGTGAACTGTTTGACGATTTTTGCCGTTGCGCCCCACAGTAAGCCATATGGTGTCATAAATCCGTCGAGTGAAACGGGTTTGCCTTTATTGGTAAAATGGAAGGTTCGCCAATTCTTGGCCATGCTTAATTGGTTTAATGGCACCGTAAATGTGTGTTGCACTTCGTCGCTTTGATTCACCCAAGTCGCATCTTGTTGTACAGAAGCAACAACGGGGGTGATTTGGTAGCCGGTGAGCGTTTGCATAAACGGCAATATGCCCAGTACTTGAGACTCAGAGATTGTCAGACCTATCTCTTCTTCGGTTTCGCGTAGTGCTGTGTTGATGATATTGCTATCTTGTTGTTCGACTTTGCCGCCAGGAAAGCAAATTTGACTCGGGTGGCTCGGTAATTCGCTGCTGCGTTTGCAAAACAACAGGTGGGCTCGAGTGTTTACATCAACAATAGGAATAAGCACCGCACTTTGCTTTAGAGTATGCAATGTGGTTGGTGTTTGCGCCATGATGGGCGCCAACATAAATTGCGATATTACCTGATCAATCTTCATTTAATACCGGGAGAATTTTATTCACTTTGTGGTAAGTCTCTTCAAACTCTAACTGTACTTGAGAGTCTTTGACTATGCCACCACCTGCCCAGCAATGTATCTTATTTTGATGACAAACTAGGGTTCTGATAGTGATAGAGGTATCCATGTTGCCACAGGCGCTGAGGTAACCGATTGAGCCGCAATAAACGCTACGTCTGTGAGGTTCGAGCTCTTCGATGATCTCCATGGCGCGGATCTTAGGTGCACCTGTTATGGAGCCACCGGGGAAGGCGGCTTCGAGTTGATCAACTGCACATTTTCCTTCTGCCAGTTTAGACGTTACCGTGCTTACTAGATGGTGAACAGCAGGGAAGCTCTCGATTGCGAAGAGTGATGGAACCGCGACAGAACCTGGCTTGGCCACTTTACCCAAGTCGTTACGTAGTAGGTCTACTATCATGACATTCTCGGCTCGGTCTTTGCTGCTGTTTCTCAGTTTCTCAGCTTGCGCTTTATCGGCGTCAGTATTTGGTAATCTTGGCAAGGTGCCTTTGATCGGCTTAGTTTCTACAATATTGTTTTTAACTTGGATGAAGCGCTCTGGTGACACAGAAACAATAGCACTATTGCCTAAGTTAAAAAATGCTGAGAAAGGCGCTTGGTTGTGGTTTCGAAGCTTTTTATACGCGAGCCACGGAGTTCCTTCAAAGTTAGCAGTGAATCGCTGTGCTAGGTTTATTTGATAACAGTCGCCACTTAACAAATAAGATTGAATGCGCTCAAAGTTTTGCTCGTATTGTGCTCTAGTCATGTTTGACTGCCACTGTGACGTCAGCCTAAATGGCTCGAACGCTGAGGTGTCCTCGAGCCGCTGCAAATACATCTCTAGCCTTTGTGTATTAGGTTGCGACACATAAAACCAAGCTTTGTGTACTTTGTCATAAATTAACGCGTCTGGATACAAGCCAACACAGGCGTCGGGTAGCTTAATATCATGTTCCGCACAATGTGGTATGTGTTCAATATAACGGCCGAGATCATAGCCAAAATAACCAAGCCAACCGCCGTTAAAAGGTAAATCATAAGGAGCACTGCAATTACTATACTGGGTAAGCTTATCTTTCATCACAGTAAATATAGATTCACTCTGCAGCTTGCCGTCTAAAAATACATTTCCGTCTTTAGCTTCAAGTAAATTAATTGGTGCAATCGCAATGATATCGTAGCGGCTATTGATGTGATCAGAATCGCTTGAATCTAACAGGATAGCCTGAGATCCGTTTGCAAAGTGTTCAAATAATTCTAGTGCATTGTGCCTAATGTCTAATTTCGTACAGTTTATTCGCTCGTTTATCATTTACTTGACCTGCAAAGCTAGCCCCAAACGGGCGGGGAGGTTATCATAGTTACCTGCTATTCCATAGTTTAAGGTATTGAAATTGACTTTCTGACGCTGAATAACAACAATTGCCAGCGAAAGTTTCAATACCAAAAAATACCGTCGAAAATTGAGGAACCGTCATGAGTACAATCCGTCAGCAAGACTTTATTGATAGCATTGAAGATGCGCTTCAATATATCTCATTTTACCACCCACTTGATTTTGTCCAAGCATTAGAAAAAGCCTACGAAAAAGAAGAAAGTAAGGCCGCGAAAGATGCAATTGCACAGATCTTAATTAACTCACGGATGTCAGCAGAAGGTAAGCGCCCGCTGTGTCAAGACACTGGGATAGTAACCTGCTTTGTTAAAGTCGGTATGGACGTTAAGTGGGATAAAACTGACTTGACGGTACAACAAATGGTAGATGAGGGAACTCGTCGTGCCTATATGAACCCAGATAACCCGCTACGTGCATCAATCGTTGCCGATCCGGCAGGTAGCCGTAAAAACACCAAAGACAATACGCCTTCGGTAGTACACATTGACTTAGTACCTGGTGCTGAAGTTGAAGTGATGATTGCAGCGAAAGGGGGCGGCTCTGAAAACAAAACTAAAATGGTGATGCTAAACCCATCAGATGATGTTGCAGAATGGGTAGAAAAAACATTACCGACAATGGGCGCTGGTTGGTGTCCTCCGGGCATGCTAGGGATAGGTATTGGTGGTACAGCAGAAAAAGCGGCTGTATTGGCAAAAGAGTCTTTAATGGATCCAGTTGATATCCATGAGCTGATGGAACGCGGTGCCGAAACCGCAGAAGAAAAACTGCGTCTAGAAATTTTTGAACGTGCAAACAAACTTGGTATTGGGGCACAAGGTCTTGGTGGTTTAACAACCGTTGTTGACGTTAAAATCAAAACAGCACCAACACACGCAGCGTCTAAGCCAGTGGTAATGATCCCTAACTGTGCCGCTACACGCCACGTACATTTCACACTAGATGGTTCAGGTCCTGCAGATCTAAAAGCACCAAAGCTCGAAGATTGGCCAGAAGTGACTTGGGAAGTAGGTGAAGATACGCGTCGTGTCAATTTAGATACTTTGACCAAAGCAGATATCCAAGAATGGAAAATGGGTGAAACTGTCCTGCTTTCTGGCAAGATCTTAACTGGTCGAGATGCAGCGCATAAACGTCTGCAAGAAATGATGAATTCTGGTCAAGGCTTGCCAGAAGGTGTCGATTTCACTAATAAGTTCATCTATTACGTGGGTCCTGTGGATGCTGTTGGCGATGAAGTCGTGGGACCTGCAGGTCCTACCACATCTACACGTATGGATAAGTTTACTGATCTAATGTTAGAGAAAACGGGTCTTATCGGCATGATCGGTAAAGCCGAGCGCGGTCCAGCAACTGTCGAGTCAATCAAACAGAATAAAGCCGTATACCTTATGGCTGTAGGTGGCGCAGCGTACTTAGTGGCTAAGGCAATTAAGAAATCTCGTGTTGTGGCGTTTGAAGACTTAGGTATGGAAGCTATTTATGAATTTGAAGTAGAAGACATGCCGGTGACGGTTGCCGTTGATAGCAATGGTGAGAATGCGCATACCCAAGGCCCTGCAATTTGGAAAGCACGAATTGAAGAGTTAGATAGCAAACTTAGTTGATCAGTTTTGCGTTAGTGGAGAGCATATAGGTACTTTCCACTTAAATATTTGTCTTCGGTGTTAAAGTGACGATCCGAAGCATTATTGAGGAGGCTAGCAGCCTCCTTTTTTGTACTGATATGTTTACAATGCTTATTAGCCTTCCGTTTACGTAAACAGTAACTTCAGAAAAGCTCAATAAGTTAAATTAAAATTCCTTTAAGGTTTTTATTTTTGGTTTGTTTTTCCTTTTTTTTCTTTTCTTTTGAATTAAATATTTGTATTTGCTTTGAATTGGGTTTATATCATCTCAATTTGTGGAATGGTGCTAGAGTTAGTGATAGAGTCTTGCCAATTTCAGCGCTATTTGCCCTTAGTGTGGTATTGAACGCAAAGTCACACCTAAGAGCTTACCCGTATGGGATAGATAATTTTTGGAGAAGAAGAAAGTGGCTGTATTTAACCAAGTTGAATTTGATAACCATGAACAAGTCGTATTCTGTTCAGACGAAGCATCAGGCCTTAAAGCTATTATCGCGGTACATAATACTAAGCTAGGTCCAGCTGTAGGTGGCTGTCGTCTATGGAATTATGCCTCTGATGAAGACGCAGTATATGATGTACTGCGTCTGTCTAAAGGGATGACATATAAGAATGCGGTTGCACGTTTACCATTTGGTGGTGGCAAATCTGTCATTATTGGCGATGCTAAGACTATCAAGTCAGAAGCGCTATTCAGAGCATTTGGTAAACACCTAGACCGCCTAGGTGGTAGTTACTATTCAGCTGAAGATGTAAACATCACAACCGGTGATGTAATGGTAATGCATAAAGAAACTAACTACGTAATGGGCCTCGAAGGTAAAAGCGGTAACCCTTCTCCATATACTGCGTTAGGCACATTCCTTGGAATTAAAGCAGCTTACCAACACAAGTATGGTCATCAAGATTTGGCTGGTATCAAAGTTGCCGTGCAGGGCTTGGGTGCAGTTGCTTACACTTTATGTAAGCACCTCCATGAAGCGGGTGCAGAGCTATTTGTTACTGATATCAACGAAGAGTCAGTACAAAGAGTGGTCAATGATTTCAATGCTACTGCTGTTGGTATTGATGAAATCTATGATCTAGATGTTGATGTATATGCGCCGTGTGCACTAGGTGCTACGGTAAATGACGATACTATTCCACGTATCAAAGCCACAATTATTGCAGGATGTGCAAACAACCAGCTTGCAGAGTCTCGTCATGGTGAGATCATTCGTGAAAAAGGTGTTCTTTATGCGCCAGATTACGTGATCAACGCTGGTGGAATCATCAATGTTTACTATGAAACAAAACCTGAAGGTTATGATGAGGCTGCAGCGACTAAACACGTAGAAGGCATCTACGACACGCTAACTGAAATTTTTAAGCGTTCTGAAGAAGAGAAAGTTTCAACGCATATTATTGCTGATGAATTAGCTCAAGAGATTATTGAAAACGGTCTATAATAAAAACGCCGTTTAATTACCAGAGAGGGGCATGAGCCCCTTTTTTTGTATGAAAAAGAAATTATCTCTTGATACTTGGCCCCGCCAAGAACATTTTTCCTTCTTCAATGATTTTACCCAGCCATATTTTACAGTCACCGTCAGCTTACAAATGGAAAGAGTTTATGAAATGAGTAAGCGTAATACAGTGCCGTTTTCTCTTAGCTGCCTGTATGCACTGCAGTTGGCTTTGCAAAGCTATGCGCCCATTCGTTACCGAATCGAAGCGGGGACAGTGGTCGAATATGATGTGGTAGAAATTAGTAGTGTTTTTCTGCGGGAGGATGAAACCTTCAGATTTGTAAGGCTTGCCCCTGAAACCGATTTCAAGCGCTTTATTAGTGCCAATTTGCATAGTAAAACTGAGCAATTAAATGGGCCGCTTGTCAGCGAGCAATTTTTAACGGAAAGTCAGGTGCCAAATTGCGTTCATGTATCTATACTTCCATGGCTATCTTTTTCCAGTTTTGGTCATGCAAGGCACAGTAGAGATGACTTCGGTATCCCAAAATTTGTGTTCGGAAAATACAATAAAGCAGATGGTACGATGCCATTTTGTATCGAAGTCCACCACGCCTTAATGGATGGCCTACACGTCGCTGAATTCGTTCAAATTCTACAGGAAAAAATAGATCAAGCGATTTGGGACAGATAAACAAATTTTGCGTTAGTTCGCAGAAGATGAAATAATTTGCGTT
Organism: Pseudoalteromonas sp. Of11M-6; assembly: GCF_022347905.1. Lineage (NCBI taxonomy): Bacteria > Pseudomonadati > Pseudomonadota > Gammaproteobacteria > Alteromonadales > Pseudoalteromonadaceae > Pseudoalteromonas > Pseudoalteromonas sp. Of11M-6. Next base: position 136,220 of record NZ_JAKRFW010000004.1, read on the forward strand.
CTGTGCAATGAGTAATTTTGACTATACTACTGTTTTTATAGATTATTCATAAGTTCTATTTGGAATATCTATTCAATTTATTGGAATAAATCCGATGTAAAATATTGTAAACAGCGTATGCAAAAGGTTGGTTTTGCGAGGGTTGTGTATATTTTGCTGTGTTTTTGATGTTAATTTTTTGTTTTGTATATAATTATTACTTATTTATAGACAAAAAATGTTTTCACAGTGAAGTTGACACATCGTGTTGCATTTAGCATTATTGGACAGTTGATATCTGTCAAATGATATCAGGGTTGCTCTTACGTTGGTGAGAGCGCGAAAATTATAAAAGTAACATTACTTAATTGGTTGGGAACTATGTCTGTTAAAATCAGAAAGAGCCTTGTAGCTACGGCGCTTTTAGGCGCGACAGCTTTTGCAAGCAGCAATGTGATTGCAGATCCTTTGAATGACATACAAAAAGTAGGTCAACAAACTCAAACGGCTGCTAAAAAGTCTCAAGAAAAGATTGATAACCTTTACGGTCAGTCTCAAGAAATGATCGCGGAATACCGTGGTCTAGTTGAAGAAGCAGAACTGCTTAAAGTGTATAACGATCACGTTGCACGTCTTGTAGCGGATCAAAATGCAAGTATTGAGTCTCTTGAGCGTCAAATTGGTACTATTGACAAGACAAAACAGGACGTTGTGCCTTTGATGTATCGCATGATCGATACGCTTGAGCAATTCATCAAAGCGGACGTTCCGTTTAATCAAGAAACACGTCTAGATCGCGTTGAGAAACTTCGCAGCATCATGACTAACTCATCTGTAACTACTTCTGAGAAGTTCCGTCAAGTGCTTGAAGCTTACACGATTGAAACTGACTACAGTGCAACAATGATTGCGAGCCAAGGTTCTCTTGAACAAAACGGCAAAAACATCAATGTTGACTTCGCACGCCTTGGCCGTATCGCATACGTAGCTCAGTCGTTCGACCAAAAACATGCTTGGGTTTGGAACAACAACACTAAGCAGTGGGATCAACTTGGCGAAGAATATCTTAAGCCAGTTAAGAGCATGATCCGTATTGCACGTAAGCAAGCGGCTCCTGAACTTGTAAACCTACCTATCTTTGGCGCGGAGTAATTAATGATGAAGAAACTATTTAAAGGTTTTGCAGTTGCTGCAGCGTTAACAGTTTCTGCTGGTGCCGCGCTAAATGCACACGCAAACACTGAAGCCTTAGATAAAATCCTAGAACAGGTTAAACAAAACCGTATCTCTGAAGGCAAAATCAACAAACAACGTGAGCAAGAGTTTTTAAACGACCGTGCTGACAAACAGGCATTGTTGAACAAAGCGAAGCGTGAATTGGCTGCTGAGAAAGCACGTGGTGAGCGTTTAAATGAACAATTCAAGCAAAATGAAATCACACTTGCTGAAAAAGAAGTTGAGCTTGAAAATGCCAAAGGTACACTCGGTGAAATGTTCGGTGTTGTACGTCGTTCAGCTGCTGATGCCATCGGTTCAATCGAAGCTTCACTTGTAAGTGCTGAAAAGCCAGGACGTGCTGAAGTTCTTCGTTCACTAGCTGAAGCGAAAGAGCTGCCAACTACTCGTGAACTTGAAGACCTTTGGATTGCTTTCCAAACTGAAATGACTGAATCAGCTAAAGTAACTAAGTTTGAAGCTGAAGTTGCTGAGCTAAACGGTGACGTAAACGTTAAAGAAGTAACACGTGTTGGTAACTTCAACCTAGTCACTAAAGACGGCTACGTTATTTACGATCCTGAGAACAAGCAAATTGTTCCTCTTGGTAAGCAGCCAAGCGGTGAACTAGGTGGTGTTGAGCGTCTAATCGGTGCATCTGCTGATAAGTTTGTTATGTTTGCAGTTGACCCAACTCGTGGTTCATTATTACGACTTAATACTCAACGTGCAACGATGGAAGAGCGCTGGCACCAAGGTGACACGGTTGGTTACATCATTACAGCACTACTTATCTTAGGTGCATTGATTGCAATCGTTCGTATGCTAGACCTATTCATTGTTAGTGGTAAAATCAAAGCGCAAATCAAAAATGCAAATAACCCTAACACTAACAACCCACTTGGTCGTATCTTGAAAGTATATCACGACAACAAAGACCAAGACGTTGAAAACCTAGAGCTTAAGCTTGATGAAGCTATCCTACGTGAAACTCCGCGTATTGAGATGGGCGTAAACATCATCAAGATCCTAGCGGCCATCGCGCCACTACTAGGTCTATTAGGTACGGTTGTTGGTATGATCATGACATTCGAATCAATCACACTACATGGTACTGGTGATCCGAAGATCATGGCAGGTAACATCTCTCTAGCGCTAGTAACAACAGCACTAGGTCTTATTGCAGCTCTACCTCTGATTCTACTTCATGCTGTTGTACATGGTCGTAGTAAAGCGGTTCTACACATCCTAGATGAGCAAAGCGCAGGTATTGTTGCTACTCACGCGGAGAAGGAGAAAGCCTAATGTTAGTCCTGATGGAGATATGGGAATCTATCAGGGATTTTGTTGCTACAGGCGGCGATGTATTGTACGTGGTCGCAATGGCACTCTTTCTAATGTGGGTTTTAATGATTGAGCGCTATTGGTTCCTACTCGGCGAATTTCCTAAAATGCATAAGGAAATCGTCGCTAAGTGGGACGCCCGGCAAGATACTACGTCTTGGTACGCACACAGAATCCGCGATGCTTGGATTTCTGAAGTGTCTGAAAAATTAGATGAGCGCATGTTGATTATCAAAACATTGGTTGCAATGTGTCCATTAATCGGTCTTTTAGGTACAGTGACAGGTATGATCACCGTATTTGAAACAATGGCTACTCAAGGTACGGGTAACGCTCGATTAATGGCTTCAGGCATTTCAATGGCTACGGTACCAACAATGGCTGGAATGGTTGCGGCACTATCAGGTGTTTTCTTTAGCACGCGTCTAGAAGCACGTGCGAAAATGGCTAAAGAGAAGCTAGTTGATAGCTTGCCTCATCACTAGAGAGAGATTGAACTATGGCACGTAAACAACGTTTTCGTGAAGAGGAAGATGCAGCAGTAGATATGACGCCGATGCTAGACATCGTATTCATTATGCTTATCTTCTTCATCGTAACCACTTCTTTTGTTAAAGAAGCTGGTATTGAGGTTAACAAGCCAAAAGCGGCACAAGCACAAAAAACCAAAAACGCGAACATCTTTATCGCAATCCGTGAAAACGGTGAGATTTGGATGGATAAGCGCCAGGTTGATGTTGAGCGTGTAAGTGCAAACCTTGAAAGTCTAATGGCTGAACAGCCTACTGACGTGATTATTATTCAAGCCGACAAAGGTGCGAAACACGGCGTAGTTGTTAAGGTTATGGACCAAATTAAAGCGACTGGCGACAACTTGAAGATTTCAATAGCTGGAGATCAGTAATGATTCGACTTCTGTTTTCACTTCTAGCAGGTGGGGCAGTAACTCTCGGCTTGTTCTTTTTCATGTCATATCTTATCTCCGGAGGAGCAGATAGGGCAGATGTACAAAAGGAACAAATCGTAGTCGAGATTATGTCGAATCCGCCTGAATCAAAGGTGCAGCAGCGGAAGCGCGTCCCGCCTCCGCCGCCGCCACCGCCAAAGCAGCCGCCTAAACCGCAGCCGCCTCAGCCTGACACGGCTGATCCGACTGCAGGAAATATCGGCTTTAATATGCCTAGTATTGATCTAGGTGGAACCGCAGGTGGTTTATCTGGACCTGGTGAGTTTGGTCGTGACGGTGATGCAACACCAATCGTTCGAATCGAGCCAAAATATCCACCTCAAGCTGCTCGTGATGGCAAAGAAGGTTGGGTACGTTTATCATTCACAATCAATGAGCTTGGTGGAGTTGACGATATTGAAGTTATCGACGCTGAACCGAAGCGCATCTTTGACCGTGAAGCAAAACGTGCACTACGCAAGTGGAAATACCGTCCTAAGGTTGTTGACGGTAAGCCACAAAAGCAACCTGGCATCACAGTTCAGCTTGACTTTAAGTTAAACCAAGATTAAGGAGGCAGGACATGAAAAGTTTACCTAAATTTACAGCTCTTGCTCTCTTGATAGCGTTAACTGGTGGTATTTACTCAAGCTCAGTTTCTGCAGCGCCTAACTATGAAGAAATAGAGAAGCGCAAAGCGGCAAAAACTAAGATCATGGGTGAGCGTGTAGGTAAAAAAGTTGCTAAAGCGTTCGAACTCTATAATGAAGAAAAGGTCGATGAAGCAATTGCAATGCTTCGCGAACTTGATCCTTCAGATGATTTCGATAAAGCGACAGTCAACCGTTACCTCGGCCAGCTTTATGCTCAAAAGGAAAACTACGCCGAAGCGATTAAATACTCACGTCTAGCCATTGCGCCTGACGCGCTTAACTTCAAAGAGCAAGGCGATTTGATGAAGCTGTTAGGTGACCTTTTGCTTGGTACTGAAAAGTACGCAGAAGGCATTAAGGCTTATGAAGCGTGGATGGACTTTACTGGTGAAAATGACGCCAAAGTATATGGTCGTATCGCTCAAGCTTATTATGAGTTGAAGCAATATACGAATGTGATTGCTCCAGCTGATAAAGCGATTGCGGGTGTAGAAGAGCCTAATAAGCAATACTACCTGATGAAAGTTGCGGCGTACTTTGAATTAAAACAGTTCAAAAAGGCTGTAGAGGTTGGTGAAGAGTTAGTACGTGTTTTCCCTGAAGACCCGAAAGCTTGGACACAACTGGGTGGTTTTTATTTGCAAACCGAAGATTACAGCAAAGGTATGACTGTAATGAAGGTGGCGTATAAAAAAGGTTATTTTGAAAAAGAGAATGATTATAAGATTCTTGGAAGCTTATACTCTTTAACAGAAGATCCTTGGCGTGCAGCTCAAACGTTCGAAAAAGCGATCAAAGATGGCAAAATTGAACGAACAAAGCAGAACGTAACAGCGCTTGCAAGTTACTACCACCAAGCTAAACATATCAGCGATGCTGCTAAATATTACGAAGAAGCTGCGAAGTTTGACAATGACGCAGAACTTTATGGTAAAGCAGGTAGTCTTTTACTTCAGGATCAGCAGTTTAGTGCAGCTATTGTGAGACTAAACAAGGCGTTAGAGCTCGGTACTGAGAAAAAAGGCAATACCTATACAGACTTGGCTGAAGCTTATTTCTATCAGGATAAGTTTAAGCAAGCTTACTCTGCAATTTTGAAAGCGCAGGAAGATCCCCGCACTAGCAAATTTGCTAAAAGTTGGTCTGGTTTTATCAAAGATAAAGCACAGCGTAGAGGCGTAAGTCTCTAGTAAAAAAGCCCCGAAAGGGGCTTTTTTGATTCTAAATTTTAATGTGGAACTATGAAAAAGCATTTACTGATCTGTTTTACTTTGGCTACGCTTATATTCCTTTTTGGCTGTACTGAACAGAAGCAAACTGTAAGTTACCAAGAGCTCAGAACTTCACTACTTTCTCTTAATAATGGTTTAAGCAAGCCCTCGGACGATGAAATTAGTGTATTACCGTTCACAGAAGCTTACTTACAACTAAGGCATGCCTTATTATCTAGTGAGTTGAATGAACCAGATGTTATGGCTCATAAAGAGTTAGATTATTTAAGAATTCAGGAAAGATATCCTGAACGCTACTTGCCTTGGCCTGCTTACATATCAGTGCTGGCAAATGTTAAAAATAAAGTAAGTAGCAATGAACTTGGAAAGTGGCTTGCGTTTGTAGAAGTAAAACTAAAAGAGGCCGATGAAAGTAATATTCGCTTGAACCGGTTAGAGCGAGATACTTTAATGCTCCAACTTGAAAGTTCGGATATTGACGCACCATCACGTTCGGCCTTGTTAGCTTATCTGAGTAATTATAAACCAAGAGCTATGCTTGGACTCCATCAACTACCTAACGGAAAAGAATGGTATCAATCAAAGCTCAATTTTTATGGGGCTATTCAAGATTCACCTACTAAAGTTTTGGCGACGTTATCAAAGTTTGATGATCAAAATAGCAAAGCGAATGTGCTCAAGGTAATGCCTGATACTCAACAACCTTATATTCTGGAATTATTGCCGGCTAACTGCCAAAGAATTGCAGGGCTCAACTGGCGAGATGGGTTTATTAATGTGCCTTCGACCGTAGCAAAATGTACAAAGGCAATAGAGCAACATAAAGCGCTAATCGTGACTTTGATGGCGGTGGATTTGGGAATTCATTATCAAGGGTGGTCACAAAAGCAAGCATTTGTTGCGCTTAACTCAAAACTAGCGCTGAATGAACAACAAGCACAACAATTGATTGCTAATCTTGTCTATTTCCCAGCGACTATTTTTGCTGCATATCCCCACTTTTTAAAGCCTTAGTCTTACAACTGCGACAGCGTTGGGTTGCTGGATCGTGTTCTAGCAACTCAAGTTCTATTGTCTGCTCGCAATCACAGCAATACCCGAACTGACCGATTTCCATTTGGCATAATGCCGCTTCGACTTTCATCAATCTATCATAGAGTGGAAATTGCTCAGGATTTATCTTCTCCATCACAATATCAAGCCACTTATTAGGTGGGTTAAGCTCTAAGGTATTGGCAAGATTATGAGTAAACTCATTGGGTGAAGCTTTTAACTCTCCCAAGAAGTCGCTTCTAAGTGTGGCAAGTTCTGCTTGTAGGCTTTGTTCGTAGTGTTGTGTGTTTTCATTCATGGGCGCTCTCCTATCCGACACCCCATTATCATTTCAGTCAAACTTCACTGTTATGATTTGAATCAATGTCTGGAGACATTGCATATTTCTGCAACACCTTCATGACGTCATCTTTGCTTTTAAGCGTTTTGATTTCATCAAAAAGAACATGTGCGCCGTCATACTGACGTTTCAGATAACTGAGCCATTGTTTTGTTCTAGCCGAAAAGTACTTTTCACTCATATTCTCATCTTGATGCATGGAAGAGTGGAGGATATGGTAGACCACGTTTTCCCATGTAAGCGGAGTATAATGAGTTCCGCTAACATGCGCTTTGATTTTTGCTGCCAAATCGGGGGTGGCTAGCGCACCGCGACCAAGCATCAAATCTTGGCATTGGCTACGTGTTTGGCAGAGTAGTGCATCTTCAACTTGCCAAATTTCACCGTTAGCAACGACAGGAATGGTTAACCTTGATAATAAAGAGGGGATCTTTTCCCAGTACGCTGGCGGTTTGTAGCCATCTCGCTTGGTCCGTGCATGTATTGCCAAACTCGACGCACCACCTTGCTGGACCGCATCGACAATTTCAGTGCTATTGGCATCATCATCAAAGCCAAGGCGTATTTTGGCACTTACTTGATGCTTTTCTGGTACCGCATCTCTAACCGCTTTAATGATTTGATAGATTTGCTCAGGCTCTTTCAGTAAAACCGCGCCGCCACGGCTTTTATTCACGGTTTTTGCAGGACAACCAAAGTTCAAATCAACACCATGAGAGCCAAGCTTTACGGCCTTTCGTGCATTTGCAGCAAGCGCATGGGGAACCTGACCTAGAAGCTGTACTCTAACCGGTGTTCCGGCTCTGGTATAACCACCATTTAATAGTTCAGGACAGTATCTAGTAAATACCCTACGTGGAAAGGTGAGATCAACGACGCGAATAAATTCAGTGACACAAAGATCAAAGCCGCCGAGATCTGTGAGTAATTCGCGCATTTTAAAATCAACTACACCTTCCATCGGCGCCAGAACAAGCTTCATGTGTTAACCTTCAGATACAACAAAAATAAAATGAGTCACTGATGACTCATCGAAAAGCGCGACATTTTAGCTAATTGTTTGCTGCAAGTCATCAGCAGCCCCTAGTTATCCGCAAATAGCAAAAAGACAACAGATGGACTATAACTGGATGTAAACCAAAACTTAGCGAATTGGTATTACAGCTAAAATTTTTAAACGTTTAGCGAAATAAATATTTAGACGTTTGGGTCTACTTATTGAATCTACTATTTCTGAGAGAGCAAACATTATGAATACCGTTAAAAAGAACTCTATTGCCCTTACTTTAAGCGCTGTTGTTGCGGGTACCGCGGGGTTAACCGCGACGGACGCAAGTGCTAATCCATTTAGTTTTGAAACAATGACTGCCGGTTATCAACTTGACGCTGGTGAAGGCAAATGCGGCGAAGGCAAATGCGGTGGCGATGCTAAAGGCAAAAAAGAAGGTAAGTGCGGCGAAGGCAAATGCGGTGGTGACGCCAAAGGTAAGAAAGAAGGTAAGTGCGGCGAAGGCAAATGTGGTGGCGACGCTAAA
>NZ_JAKRFW010000031.1:0-62818 GCF_022347905.1 Pseudoalteromonas sp. Of11M-6
GACATTCGAACATCCATGTACATCAAAACCCGTTGCAGAGATGCAACGGGTTTTTTGCTATGTGTGATTTAAAAACCTCGCGAGGTAAACTCGCTCCTATCACAGTATAGGCACAGTGCAACATGGTAGGAGGTGGTTCACCCGCCGATGGGTTGTAATGAAGTTCCGGCAAAAAACCATGTACATCAAAATCCGTTGTAGCAATGCGATGGGTTTTTTGTTGTTTGGGGTATAGAAAATCTCGCGAGGTAAACTCGCTCCTACCACCGAATACACAGCATTGTGGGAGTGCACGCATCCATGCGTTCATTTCCTGAGTTGCTAAACTGCGTTTCTGAACTTGATTATGAAAAGGCGACGGTTTTATTGCCGTTAATGAAAAGCTTATGCTCGCAGGCTAATTGTAACGCGTTACAAAATACTGTTTTTTCAATGTCTCTACCGATTTTTGCCATCTCCTCGGCATTTTGAGCATGACTAACTTGCGTGACATTTTGGGCAATAATAGGCCCTTCATCTAATTCATCATTAACAAAGTGAGCAGTAGCACCAATAATTTTCACGCCACGTTCAAATGCCTGATGGTAGGGTTTTGCACCGATAAAGGCGGGCAAGAATGAGTGGTGGATATTAATAATTTTCCCGTCAAAGCGTGAGACAAATTCCGGTGTTAAGATCCGCATATACTTTGCCAAGCCAACAATATCAGGATCATATTGTTCGATTAAGTCGGCCATTGCACTGTCGTGTTCAGCTCTACTCAACCCTTCATGTGATACCAGATGAAAAGGAATACCAAAGCCTTTAACAAGGGGTTCCAACGTATCATAGTTTGCGATAACTGCTTGTACTTCAATATTGAATGCTTGTTCATATTGTTTAAGCAACACGCCGCCTAAGCAGTGCGCTTCCTTCGTCGCAAGCAGCACCACTTTTGTTCGTTCTTGTCCGTATAGGTTTAATTTGGCGCCAGTCGGTAATGACTGACGAAGTTGTGTCAGAAAGTTATCACTGGGTGTGCCTGTGATCTCTGTACGCATAAAGAAGCGCTGTCCTTCTTTATCTACAAATTCGTTATTACGCGTGATGTTTAGGTCGTGCTCATGGCAAAGGCTCGTGATCTTCGCGATCAGTCCTATGTCATCTTTGCACTCTGTCGTTAGTATGTAACTCATTTCCTCATTCCAATTCGTCCAAGCGAACTTTCAGAATACTGCTAATTGGCAGTGAGATAAATGCTTACCAACAAAAAACTTTGGCCAATTTTATTTGACCACGACAAATAAAATGTCACGTCTTAAAAAAAGCACTAAGTGTTGAGAAAGTTCACTTCAAAATACGTGATCAACCTTTTTAAGGTTGGTATTACTGTGATGACTAATCGTGAATTCGTTTGCAACTTTTGTTGCTCTTACTACCTCAGGATATTAAATGAGAACTTTTACATTCTGCCTCTATATATTACTACTTTGTGGTTTTTTATCTGCATGTAATGACGCTAATCCAGAAAAAAACGAACAAAACACTAAAGCAAGTTATAAAGTGGTCACAACTTATACTGGGGCTGGGTCGATAGTTCCTGAGAGTCTAAATATAGAAGTGGGTTCCTCTGCCACCTTTGAGCTGCGGCCTGACGAAGGGTATTACCTTGCAGATGCTACGGGGTGTCACGGTTTTTTGGACAAGGAGAAGCTTAATTATCATGTCAATAATGTGAATGACAGTTGCAGTATTGACGTTTCATTCAAGCCTTTAAAGTTATCTATAAAAATAAATCTTCCAGAAGGTGCAAGTTTGACGCTGGATAAATCTGACTACTTTTACGGTGATAGTCTTTCTGCTCAACTGATATTGGATGCTAGTCATAAAGTAGAGAGTATAACTGGCTGTCAAGGTCAATTAGTCGGAGAGTATTATCAAGTAGCTAAACTTGTAGAAAGTTGCGAAATATCACTCAAAACCTTAACACCAAAACGAACGTTTACTGATGAAAAAAGCGGTCAGCAACTTCAAGTTAAGGTTCTAGATAATGCTGGAGTTATTGCTACAAGCAGCCAAGGAATTATCTCAAAAGATGAACCAAACTTGCCAGCGATGAGTAACGATATTGTACTGCCATTCCAGTTACTTGCGATAGATATTGCAACAACTCCGGGTGCAGATGTCTTAGTTGAACTAACTTACCCAAGTGCAGTTTCAGAGCAATCTCGTTACATTAAGAGCGATGGGGAAACGTGGTATTTTATGCCTACTGAATTCGCCCAGCTTGCTGCTGATAAGCGTAGTATTGTTTTACATCTCCAAGATGGTGGTTATGGTGATAGTGATGGAGTTGCCAATGGGATAATTAAAGATCCCGGGGGTATAGCAGAATTACAAAAAATAATAGTACAAGGCATTGCTTATGAAGGTGGTAGTATTTCACCTAACACACAAACTGTTAGCTATGGCGACTCAACGATTTTCACGCTTTCGCCTGATGAGGGCTTTGGGATAAGTGATGTTACAGGATGTAGTGGTACTCTGACGGGCAACACATACACTACCGGTATGGTTACTTCTGCTTGCCAAGTCAGCGCTAGCTTTAGTCCGCACACTTTCAATGTAGATGCTAGTGCAGGTGAGGGCGGTGGTATTTCACCCAGCACACAAACGGTAAGCTATGGTGATAGCGCCACTTTTACTCTTGTGGTAGATGAAGGCTATGAAATAAGTGGAGTAACAGGATGCAACGGCACGCTTACTGACAACACCTACACCACTGGCGTGATAACGTCTGCTTGCCAAATCAACGCTAGCTTTAGTCAACAAACTTTTACTGTGGATGCGAGTGCTGGTGAAGGCGGTGGTATTTCACCTAGTACTCAATCGGTCAGCTATGGTGACACTGCAAGCTTTACCGTTACGCCTGACGATGGCTTTGCAATCGCTAGCGTATCTGGCTGTAGTGGTGTGTTAACGGGCAATACCTATACCACAGGAATAATTACGTCAGCTTGTCAAATCAGTGCGAACTTTACCCAAGGTTTGCTTGCTGTCACGGCAACAGCAAGCGCAGGCGGGAGTATTTCACCCAGTACTCAATCGGTCAGCTATGGTGACACTGCAAGCTTTACCGTTACGCCTGACGATGGCTTTGCAATCGCTAGCGTATCTGGCTGTGGTGGTGTGTTAACTGGCAATACCTATACCACAGGAATAATTACGTCAGCTTGTCAAATCAGTGTGAATTTCAGTTTAGGAAGTTTTGATGTAACCAGTTCCGCGCTGGATGGTTATGGCGTGTCACTTTCTAGTGATGGTGAAAGTTGGCGTGAACTGATAGCTAACGGTACTCGGATAGAAAAGCGTGCTAATTCAACTTTACAACAAATATATATAAAACTGGATGAACAAGTCTTTGTAACCAGTTGTGAAGTAAGTAATTGTGTGATCACTCCCTTTACATTATTAAAAGCCTATATCGCACAAGCATTTTCTACGAATCAAGCACAATACAGCACTCAGCTCATTAATGAAGTGTTGGGTGTCACCATTGATCCCTTTTTAAGTCAAACCACAAACGAAATGGATAGGGCGATGTTTACAAGCTGGGTTGCTGAGTCTAGTTTATTGAATGTCATCACTACCTCAGCAGGAGATGCACTCGACAGCTACCTAGATAGCGACGCTGTAAAACAACTATTTCCGCTTGGCAAAGTAAGGCAAGTTGAAACCGTTGCCATTGAAGTGGGGGAGCCCCCGAGCTTGGATGAAGGCGAAACTGTGCAGGTCTTTTCTGTTGCAACACAGCAAACAAGTGAGCAACAAGGTAGTACTTCAGGTTATTTGTCAGACTATGTATTACAAACTTCATCTGTGGATGCACAAAGCCAAGAGGTCACAACAGACATTATTTATCTTGGTTTTAATGTAGGTCGTTGGCGCGGACAACTCAATGCTGAAACACACTCATTAACCAGTGCTTTTTTGCTTAATCCGACTTGGCTGTTTTTACCTGAAATTGAAAAAACAGAAATTGCGGAAAAACTACTTGCCAGCTCAACATTCAGCCAAGCCATCACGCTTTATCAAAGCATGGTTAGCTCTGGTGATTTTGTCTCTATGGATGACTATACCGCATTGTTAGAGCAAGCCGTTTTGGTACTGCCTGAGTTAGCTGATCCACAACTCAATGTTATTTCTAGCGCTGCAACCAGCTCATACCAAATGAGTGAGTCGTCTTCTGCTATCCATAGTGCCAAGCCACAGCACGCTAGAGCGCTACAAGCCGCACAGCAATGTCAACCGGACTCAAAGCCTAAGCCATTGATTTCAGGTGTACTGATTGACCAGTTAACGTTCGAAAACAAATCTTGCGATGAAACCGTACTCAATTCACGCTTGGCGGTTTGGTATGGCTGGGCAGATAGCGAGACACTGCTTACAAGCTCCTTTTGGCAAGAGCTCAGTCACTCGCAAATGATCACACCCAAAGAGCTACTACGAGTGACGGCTGAGTCGTCACCAGTCACGGTTGAATTGGGTAAACAGTACTCTTTATATAAATCACACCCAAATCGTTTAATTTCCAAACCCGGTATTTTTAATACGGCACGTGGCGTCTCTTTCGTATTTAAAATTGTTTTTGGCTTGCAGCCCGTTGTAAATAATCAACTCGCCGAGAATATTAAAGCCGTGGCGAATAAAGCGACAGAGTTTAAAAAGACCTATGAACCGGTTATTACGTTATCAGAGGGGGTAATTACCTCTTACCAATTGTTATTTGAAGCATTTGAAACCCAGTTAAAAGGTCCAGATTCAAATACTGCATTGTATCTAGGCGCAACCAAAGCGCTAAATAACATACAGCTGGGTTTAGATATATTACAAAAGGTGATAGACACAGGGGCGAATGATGACAACCAGTTTGAGCAGGTTGACTTAAAAGCCTTGTTCGCTGAAATGAAGAACAAAATTAAAAAACGTAATAACTACAAGGTGACTCGACATAGCAAAACCGCAATTCAAATGGCGGTGTTTTATGGCTTGTTGGAGTTTGAAAGTATCGATGGGTATGTGGATATCGGTGGTATCAGGCTTCCCACAAAAGCAGTGGCATACCGTATAGCCTTGTATGGCTTTCGTAAAGCTTCCTCAGAGGAAGTGATTATACTTGAAAAGCAGCTCGCGAAGGCTGGATTATCAGCAGCTGATATCAAAGCGGTTGTGAATTTAAGCGCAGTAAAAATCAAGGGGCACTTTGCTAAATTATTGACTGATCCTAAATTCAGGAAGGCCTTTTTAGAAACACTCACTGATGTTGACTCTATCGGAAAGGGCGCGGTCGCAACACTCAAGAGTTTGGCATCTGCAACACTCCATAACAAGGATGAAATACTCAAAGCGGTAGTGACGGCGCTACTAGAGAGCACGGCAAATAAGATTTCAAGCAATTTAGTCCCCACCATTATTAAAAGTATGGGGCCCCAGAAGTATGCTCAACTAATTTTATCTGGCGCAGATCTTGGTGTCTTTGCTGCAGATCTTGCGATGAAGCCCGATTTGCTTAATTACACAACTAAAGCATGTGATGATAACGCTGAAAAAGTCTGCTTTGCAGCGGTTGCTCCACCGGTAGAAATATTGCCGTATGTTGTGGCTGTTGAGGACACCAGAGATAACAGCGCAGTTTATTTGCTCGATAGCTCAAATGCACTGCACAATAGTGTTATTAATAATAGCGAGGTACAGCACGATGACCATAGCTGGCCAGATGGCAAAGGGGTATTCGGGAGTAATATCAATTATCTTGCCGCAACTCCAATCAATAATAACAACAAGAACAGTGCAATTTTAGCGTTAACGGGGGCAAAATTAAGCTACGAATTTGATGCCTATATTGCACCTCATCAATTTGAAGCATTTCAGGCGTTTATTAAGGGTATGAAAGCCGAGCATCGCAAACTTGAGTTTGATTGGTTTGTTCATCCATATAAAAACCAATATTGGCAAGAAGCACTTGATGATTTCATCCTTGAGCGCAGCGAAGCTAATGCGCTAAATAACAATTATGTACAAGTACAAGTTGATGCGGCTGAATACGACTGCGACTTGAACAAAACCGGACTACTAAGCCGTAAATGTAAAGACGTGATCATTCGGGCCAAAGCATCCGAGCTCACGAATCCGATTTTAAAGCAGTATGTAAGTACGTTGGAGCTAGTTAATCAGCAACAAGAAGCAGCGCTGCAAGTCGACACTGACAACCTAGCCTTTTTAAGTTTTACTAAAGCGGCCAAAAAAGCCGATTTTGCGGAGGTGGCGACATTCTCAAGTCCAGGTGTGCGCTATGTAAGCTCAAATATGAAGCTTGGAGATGCGACATGGCAAACTGGGGTCAATGTGTTTGTGGTGCCAGATTACAGCAAACATGATGACAGCCACTTGTCCCATCAACAAACCTTTATTAACCAATCTACGCTGTATTACAGCGAACCAAGTAACGCGCAGTATTTGGGGGTTAGACTAGATCGAAGCAGCAGTCCATATAACTACTTTGGTGGCGATACATTAACAACGGACTATCGTATTGATAACCAAGCCTATTACCCAGTCATTTTGGCTAAGCATCAACAAACGAATGAGATAATTTACCTGCAGCACCCCGCGGTGCACGTAAACGGAGCTTCTGAGGATTTCATCAAGCTACATGGTTTGCCCGATGGCTACCGCGCAATAAGCGTATTTTTGTACGACTCGGTATTTGCAAGCTACCTAAATAGCGTTGATGGTGACTTTGTTACTTGGTTTAAAAAGCGCAGGCCAGAAAATCACACACTAATAAATAGCGCCAAAGCTCAGCCTGTTGCATATAACCAATTTGCAGGCCAGCCTTATCTTCGTGTTGACTTAAATAACTCTGAAATCAATCGCGTAGAAATTACGAATGAGCTCAACCCACCTCAAGATACAGATGGTGATGGTGTTGCTGATGAGTGGGATAGTTTTCCACAACATAGCCGTTTTGCTTTTGATAGTGATGGTGATGGAATGGCAGACGCGTGGGAAGTATTATATGGTTTTGACCCATATAGCGCAGAGTCTGATAACGGTAAGGGAGCAAATGAAGACTTTGATGAAGACGGTTATTCCAACTTAGCCGAATTTATCAAAACACTGACATTACCAGCAAATTATACAGGCTATGACCCAACGACTAAAACTGCGCAGTGGCAGCAACAAATTTCACCCCTAAGTATTCAACCAAGTCAAACGATCACCAATCTGTTGGCCGACTTTATTACCTTATATGGCAATCAACAGGTTGCGCAACTCACCTTTAGTTGGCCTGAACAAAGCACCTTGGCACTGCCGCAAGCAACCTTGTCTGCTGATAGGTCAAGCTTGTCGTTTACTATTCCTGCAAGTTGGCCAAATAATACCAGCTTCACGCTAAATTTGCAGGCACAGCTTAGTTCGGGTGAAATGGTAGTGCGTCAAATGCTAGCGGATGGCGACGCAACGCCTGAAATCTTTGAATATACACCACTGACGCTAACAACATTGGGCGATGGTTTTGACGGCTTTGATTATCCCATCGGCAACCGAGGTTTAGACCAAAGCGGTAACCCAATTCCATTTAGCGAGCATATGGCGGATGAATTAAACCACAGTTATAGCCAAAACTTAGTGACTGACAATCATACTCGTCTCAACTTGGCGACGACTCAGTGGTATAACGCGCAAGATGTGGGGTCATTTTTAGGCAATTATGGCGGAACCCTATTTGGTGGCGTTCACCCCGGTGAAGACTGGAATAACGGCGCTGGCGCTGATGATGCCGGAGAAGTAGTGTTTGCGATCGCCAATGGGGTTATCACGCATTTGCAATCTACCTACCAAAGTGGTTATCAAACGGGTGGTTATACCATGGTGATTGAACACACGCTGGCGGACGGGGAGCAAGTCCACAGTGTGTATACCCATGTAACCACACACGCCGAAGTCACAGGCACGTTAAGTGCCAGTACAGCTGACTTTCATTTGCAAGTTGGCGATACGGTAAACCGAGGTGATACCATCGCACGAATAGCCACAGGCATGACAGCAGTTTCACCGCACCTGCACTTTGAGCTGCGCAGCATTGCACCGGACACAGATATTTATCCCAATGACAATGGTATAGGTTATTACAGTCACGATGGTGAAAAACATGCAAGCATGACAGCAGCGCAAATTGTCACGGCATTTAACCGGATGAAAAACGATGAAGGCTTGCTCGACCCCTCCGACTTTATTGATTTTAACCGCAGTGGCGTAGCTGGGCGAGTGAACAACATCGTAGTCAACTACCCGCCCAAATTGGGGGAGCAATTTACGCTAATTATTAACGGTCGCAACTTGCCAACCAGCATGGCAGCGGCGGTACATGATGCGACCTGTGGTCCGTTATACGATATAAGCAGTGATAAAGTTAAGCTAGACTGCACCCCGAATAAAGTGGGCAAGCTTTTTGTCTATGTAAAGCAAAACTCCGGCGGTGTGTATTTGCACGGAGCGGGGAACTTATGGCTGGATGTTGCAGAGTCAGAAAGCTGGGTACTTGGCGTCGAGTTTGCTGACATCCACTTTGCTCAGTGTGTACGCGAGCATGTAAATAGCCAGCAAGTCACTCGCCTTGCCGACTTAACTGCGCTGAATTGCAGCGGTCGTGGTATCAGCTCGGTGGCTGAGCTTAGCCACCTAACCGGCCTGGTCAGTTTAAATCTAAGTCATAACACGCTTACGACTATTAATCTGGATAGTAATTTAGCCCTGAGCAATGCGGATTTGCGCGGTAATCCGTTTACCCAAATCACCCTTACTTACTTAGCCAGTGTTACCCATATTGTCGACTTAAAATACCTAAATACCCCACCGCCATCCGGTGGCACCGGCAAACTCAACGACACGGGTATTACTTGGTGCGCAGATGGCAGCACTAACAACCTAGACTGCCCTGTGACGGGCTACAAAGGCCAAGATGCCGAGCACGGTCGTGATGCGCTGGCTGCTAAAGGGCAGTTGCAAAAAGTCGGCGGCGGTAAAGGAGGCTTTGACTTTACCAAGCTTGATGTCGATGGTAACCCGCTACCAGAATCGGCAAGCCAGTGGTCGTGTGTAAAAGACAACCACACCGGTCTTATTTGGGAAGTCAAAACTAATGATGGTGGGTTGCATGATAAAGACGACCGCTATAACTGGTATAACCCAGACAGCACCACCAATGGTGGTCACCCCGGATATCAAGATGACGATGGTGATATTTGTTATGGCTATGATGCCAATAATGAAGCCTCCTACTGTAACACCCATGCCTATGTTGAACGGGTGAATACCCAAGGTCTATGTGGTGCTAGTGGTTGGCGATTGCCCAGCAAAGAAGAGTTGCGATCAATTGTAGATTACAGCGCAGCTTCTCACAATTACCCTGCGGTAGATATAGATTACTTCCCTAATACGCGGAGCTTCGTTTATTGGTCGAGTTCGCCCTATGCTAATGACAGTGACTATGCACGGGTTGGGTGGCTTGGTCTTGGTGACCTTCCCAGCTATTGGAAAAGTAGTAACACATTCGTTTTATTGGTTAGATTCGACGCCACTCAATAACATCCCCTGTTGTTTAGGTTTTAGGGTATTCCAGTACAGCTCAGTGATTTGGCTTTTGGCCGTAAGCGCGAACTTATATCGCGCTTTGTTGCGAGAGGAGGAGGTCTTGCACGGTATAAAACCGCGCCTACGAGGAGCTAAGCCGAACATAAACTAATATAGAAATATTAAATAATGAGAGAATAACTTATGAAAATATCAATTCGATTGTTGTCTGCGCTTTTGGTAGCTGAGTTGCTCGCGATACAGACCACTAACGCTGAATGTAATGACAATATAACCCCCTCAACCCCAACTAGCCGTTTTACCATTAACGACAACGGTACGGTAACCGATACTCAAACTGGACTTATGTGGATGCGCTGCAGTTTAGGGCAAACTTGGGATGGCGCTACTTGCACAGGAGAAACATCTATTTACACTTGGCGACAAGCTTTGTCAGCGTCAACAGATAATAACTTTGCTGGTTTTGGTGACTGGTATTTGCCCAATATTAAGGAGCTTGCTTCAATAGCGGAGCTTTCCTGCTATAACCCAGCAATAAACCTATCAGTCTTTCCTGGTACACCGAGTACTCAATATTGGTCTAGTTCGCCTATTTTTTATGATAGGCGTAAAGTGTGGATTATCTTTTTCTATAATGGAGAAGAATCATTCGGCAGTTCCACAAAGGACAGCAAAGCACGCGTTCGATTGGTTAGAGCCGGCGTCGCTCAATAACATCCATATTATCGCGACAATGGTGCATCCCTGCCAATGTAGGCGCGATTTCACATCGCGCTCTGTTGCACGGAGCTTGTGAATGCGCGCGGCATTGGGTGGTCACCCAACATCTGTTGCATTTGTATAAGAATGAGGCTGCAAACTTTTTGAGCAGCCTTTTGTTTAAAATATGTTTTCAAGTCACAGTAAAAGTAGGACAGGGCTTGCTATAGTGCACTCAGAAATAGATTTATTAATAAAACAATTTTGCAGGGTGTCTAAACCCTCGGCTCTTTTTACTCCTCGGGGATTGTATGCTTGCTGCTTCACTTCGGTTAAATCAGTGGTTTTTTTATACGGCAAGCTTTTCCAATATTTTAAAACAGTTGTTCCTGAGTTGTGCTTGGCGTTTAAATCGAGCTTTGATGATGCGAGTTTTGCCTTTTCAATGTCGCCTCTAAGCAGAGCATCAAACACTTTTACAATATTCATATCATTTAAAAAGTGACTGGGATCTTCAGAGTTACTAATAAACTCCTCGGCAATTGCAAAGCTATCTTCGAGTCCTGCATAATCTTTCTTAGCCAGTAATATCACCATCTTATGCATGATTGCGTCCCATGTCGATGTATTGCCATTTGGGTATATTTGCGAAAAGATGGCTACAGATTTTGAATTAAACTTTAACGCTTTATCGTAATTCCCAATATTTGCATGAACAAAACCTAACCAGAAATATCTATGACCAGTTCGGCTATGAAGCTCTCCCGATGATAATAAATCAATTTTTAAAGCGGAGTTTAGCGTATCGATAGCTTGCTCGTGTCTTTTTAAATAAAATTGAGCAATGGCGAGATTACCTAAAATACTAGCTACATTGGGGTTGTTTTTACCTAGCACCTTTTTGGCGGTTGTAGCTGCTTTCAATAAATAGTGCTCTGATTGCTCAAAGTCTCCTCGTAGGCGTGAGGCTATCCCGATGTCATTCCATAAAAATGCCAGTTGTTCATGGTCTTCACCATAACTTTCTAAAAAAATGGACTCGCTAGACTTGTAATACTCGATCGCGAGTTCGAAATGATCCTGCATTTCTTCTATAAAGCCGATGTTTCTGTATGCATTACCGATGGAAGGGTGCTGCTCACCGAGTACCTTTTTGGTAATGTTAAGGTGCTTTTTATATATCTTACTGGCCTTTTCAAGCTCACCTAAGCTACTTAGAATGTTGCCATGAGTATTGTAAACATCAAGTAGGCCAATATGGTCAGCAGGGTAGGTGGCTTCTGCCAGTTTAGAAGCTTTTTGTATTTCTTGCAGTGCTTTTTGAAACATGCTCTGCTCATCGTAAGCTATGGCTTTCTTTACTGATGCTTGAATGAGCTGTCTTTGTTGGTTTGCGGTGCTTGGAACTAGGTTTACAAGTTTATCTAGCGTTTCAACGGCTTCTTTATTGTTGCCTCGCTTTAATTGAATCGCACTTCTAATGATGATTTTTTCTATCCACTCTTCACTACCATGCCTTAGAGTGAGTTTGCTTAATAGCTCATCAGCTTGGTCATAAGCACCTTGATAGAACATGGTTTCTGCCAAGGGTATATTGAGCTTGTTGCTATCTATATCTGACTCTAACAGCATTCGTGCCCTTTCATAATCTCCGAGTGATAATAGTGCGCGAGCGATAATTTCTTTAATTTCTATTCTGGCGTCGTTCTGCTTAGGTAATTGAGTGTCTAAATTAGCGCTACCAGAATATAGAAGCTGTGCATAATCAGGCTTTTCTCCGTTGTAATATCTCGGATCTGCGGCATAAAAGACATCTTTTAAGTAGTTAACAATTGCCGACTTTTGCTGATACTGTTCATTTAAGTGTTGGTTTTTAACAATCAGTGCTGCGGTCATTGTGATGATTGCAAGTACTGCTACAGATAAAAGTGAGGTAAGAAATGGCTGACGGTAGAATCGTTTTTGCAACCTATAAAGAATTGTATTTTTCTTTGTTGTAGCTGATAAAGGCTTTTTTTCATAAACTGCATGAAGATCGGCCTGCAATAAGGCGATTGAACTATATCTTACTGATAAGGCCGCTGAAGTTGCTCTGTCTAATACTGCAAGTAAATCAGCATTAACTTTAGCCCTATTAGTTTCCGAATTTAATCGTTTTTTTAAGATCTTGCCCAAGCTATACACATCACTTTGTGTGGTTAATGGCTCTCCAGCAAGCTGCTCTGGGCTGGCGTAGTCTCTACTTAGCCCATTGATATATGCTGAATAGGTTGCGTTACTTTGCTCGCTTAGCGTATGAGCTACGCCAAAGTCCACCAGTTTTGGCTCACCCAGCTTATCCACCAAGATATTATCGGGCTTTAAATCACCATGAATAATTCGATTTTGGTGAGAGTAGCTTACTGCATCACATACTTTAATCAGTAGCCTCAGCATTTCATCATTAGTCGCAGTTGCACAAAACTGCTGTAAGGGGTCGCCTTCTATGTATTCCATGATTAGGTAAATTAGGCCACTTTCTGTTGTGCCAACGTCGTACACTTTAGCAATATTGGGGTGGTTTAAGCGGGCCAAATATTGCGCTTCTTTAAACGCGAGTTCTTTTGAGGTTAACAAAGTGATTGATGGTGCAATAATTTTAATGGCGACTTGTTGTTCTAGTTGGCCGTCGCAGCGCTCAGCAAGATACACCACCCCCATACCGCCCGAGCCCAGTAGCGTTTTGAGTTTAAAGTGTTGGATCTGTTCACCGGTGAGTGAAAGCAAATCTTTATCTGCATCTAAAGTATCTACTTGAGCCGCAATGATATTGCTAAACAAAGTTTGCTGCACATTTTGTTCATGTGCTGAGATTAATGCCGTTACTTCATCTCTCAGTTGTGGCGACAATTCGGGTATGCTATTTAAACCCGCGGTCAGGTTTTGAGAATAATTGTCAAGTAAGTGATCAAATACGCTGAGCGCATCATTAAAAGTCATAGGGCTTCCTTTATTATTTTACGCATTTACCCTGATAAAGGCTTTTGCGGCTTTGAGCTCTCTATAAACAGTCGCTGTTGAAATATTAAGTTGCTGAGCCAATTGTTCAGGCTCAAGGCCCAAAAAATAATGCTGTGAAAAAATATCTGCTTTTGTTGGGTGTTGTTTCGCAAGCAGTGAAAGGGCACTATCTAGTGCTAGATATTGGTCAGGAGGTGCCTCTGTAGCTTCTTCAATCCAATAAGTAGGTGGTGTTCTCTTTTGTGCTTTTAATTTGCGAATTTCATCTCGTAGCATATTACGTACAAAAAGGCTTAAGTAGCGATTAAAGTGTGTCTTATGCTCAATGCCATAGCTTGGAGGGATCAATTCCATTAAGGATTGGTGCAAGAGGCAGGTAGTATTAGGCAAATGGTTTAGAATGAATGTCGCGTCCATTTGTTTCTTGTGTGCTTCAAGGTGTAAACTACACACGGTTTTTAAGTGGTTATAAACTAAGGCTTTAAGCTTTTTCTCACTTTCTTTGCAGCCTCTTTGCCAATCGGCCAGCAGTGCAATGATATCCATGCGCATTCCCTATCTTGTTATTACTTCATTATCCTAGCAACAAATAGGTATCAAATGTAATTAATTTCTAGCTGGCAGAAAAAATCTCACAGGTTTTTCGTTAAGACGATTTTTGTCAGATAGTTCAACAGTGAAGCTATCACTTAGGTGTAACTGCATCGCAATGAAAGCACGTAAAGAACCGTGTTGCGTTACTTTAAAGGACCGAGGAGGGATATCCATGAAAAATAGATTTACGTTGAGTTGTATTGCCTTGGGTTTGCTATTGGCAGGTTGTGGCTCTGATGATTCATCTCCAGACAGTCCAAATAATGATAATTTAGGGGATAAGACCACTGGTAGAAGAGATTTCGGATGTGACTGTTGATGAGTTGTTTTTTGCACAGCACAAGAGCCAGTTTAGTTTAGTGATGACTGTGAAGGGAGAGATTTTTTATACAGCCGAACAAGTTAGCGACTTCGTAGAAGCTGAAAATCAATTACTGGCACTGGCATCACACTAGTTCTTGCTTAGCTTTACAATAATGGTAAAGCTTCGATATCCGCGACTAAAGCCTAAGTTTATTTAGGCTTTTTTGATCACCGTCCATGGTTGAGCAGAGCTTTGAGTTTTGCTGGCTTTACTGGCTTAGACAGGTAATGGATCTGCTCACTTTTAGCGGCGATTTTTACTTCTTCATCCCTCACGGCGGTAATTAAAATAGCTGGAACCGTATTTTGCCATACGATGCGTAGCGATTTGATCAAAGAGATCCCATCACAGTTATCGTTAAGTTGGTAATCCATTAAAATAACATCTGGTGCGGGATTGTGTTTTGCGTAAGCAAGCGCGTCCTCTACTTTGTAAAACAGCTGATAGTGGCAATGCCATTTATCTAGCAGGCTCGCCATGGCTTCTAGGTTTTTCGGGTCGTCATCAACCGCGATGACATTAAGTTGAGTTTTGCTTTGCGGTTTTTGGCTAATATCTTCTTTTACTTGGAGTAAATCCACATTGCCATAGGGTATGTCTATGGCAAAGCGGCTGCCTTGATTGACAACCGAGTTCACTGAAATTGTGATGGATAAGAGATCGCATAGACGCTTTACAACACCAAGCCCAAGCCCAATACCTTTATTATCGCCCGCTTGAATACGATAAAAATCGTTAAATATCTTATTTTGCTCATGGTTTGAAATACCAGGACCGGTATCCCACACTTCAAGCCTTAAACTATGTTTACGGCGTCGACAGGCGATGAGCACTTTGCCACTGTCGGTATATTTAACGGCATTGGAAACCAGGTTTTGAATGATCCGGCGCAGGTAAGTGGTGTCGCTGTGCACAATGCTGTGGGAGCTTCTCACCTTAAGTTCTAGACCTTTCTCTTTTGAAATGATGGCATACTCATTTGCCAGTGGTAATAAGATATCGTCAATGTTGAAGTGCCTAGGAGTGGGCTTCATTGCACCTTGCTCAAGTTTTGCAATATCCAAAAGCGCGCTCATCAGGTGCACGGTAGAGTCTAGACTATCGGTGAGTTTTTCAAAGTTACCCTGATCTTTACTTATTAGATTGTGGGTATCAATCGCTGCTAAGTACAGGCGTGCGGCATTGAGTGGCTGCAAAATATCATGACTGGCAAGCGCTAAGAAGCGGGTTTTACTCTCATTTGCTTGTTCTGCTTCTTTTTTAGCGGCCATTAGTGCCTGCTCTGTTTCGTGACGATTGGCTATTTCCGCTTTAAGATCCATATTAATGGTGCGGATCTCTTGGGTTCTGGCTTCAATACGGTTCTCTAGATCCATATTGATTTCTTCCAGTGCGTTTTGCGTCGCAATATGCGTGGTGATATCTGAAAAACTCGTCACAAACCCGCCTTCAGGAAGCGGGTTTCCCGTCATCTCAAATACTTGGCCATTACGGCGGTGGCGAATAAAGTGGTGAGGAGTGCCATTTTTCAGATGTTGAACTCGTTTATCGACGTGTTTATCAATTTCTCCAGGTCCGCATTCACCGCGCTCGGCGTTAAAGCGGATCACTTCTTCTATCGGTTGTCCTACTTCTAAGAAACCATCAGGGTAGGCGAACATCTCGTGATAACGCCTGTTCCATGCAACTAGTTTTAGATCTTTATCAACAACCGAAATCCCATGGCTTAAATTTTCTAATGAGGTATAAAGTAGGTTTTGGTTGAACTGTAGTGCTTGTGTGGTTTCATCAAAAAAGTTAACCACCTCTTCAAATGCCATTTGGCGACCCGATGACACGGTACGGATCAGAGCTTGGGCTGATGAAGCACCGAGCACTCCTGTGAGTGCGCGCTCGCAGAATGAGATAAATTCAGGAGCTGGGTACGCGTCATTATCTTCTAAAATATTATTTTGAGCATAGTGCCCGAGCAATTGCTGACTGCGCTGAACCCCCAAGAAGGTTTGTAGTAGCACTTTAAAGTCATACACGGTAGCGCGAACTTGTTTATTCAAGCGTTTAGAGAGAGCAGCCTGATCTTTAGGGTTTACGAATGCCGCGGCCTGAATACGGTCGATTAGGCGCTCCTGTGCGCCGATAGAAAAGCTAATATAGCAACTAATGTTGGCGAGCAGTGCAAGTAAAGTTCCTCGGGTGATAAGGGTCTGGCGCATTTCGTAATCAAGTAATCCTCCAGCTTCCAGAATTGGAAACATAAGAAATAGCATCCAGCAGATAAAACCTGCGATGAGCCCCGCATATACGCCATACGCATGGCCTTTGCGCCAATAAAGTCCACCGACAATTGCAGGCAATAGCTGAGTCACCAATGAGAAGGCAACTAACCCCATATTTGCGAGTGCTTCACCATGACCAAACCATTGCTGGTACATATATGAAAGTAATAAGATTGCGGCGATAACAAAGCGTCGGACTAAGAGTATTTGACTCTTAAAACTGCTGTTAAGAATGTTCTTCTTAAATTTACGCTTGAACAACAGAGGCAATACCACATCGTTTGATAACATGGTACTAAGTGTGAGAGTCGCAACGACTATCATGGCCGTTGCCGCAGATAAACCGCCGATAAATACAAATGTAGCTAGGATCGGATGCTCCATCATGATAGGTAAAGCGAGTACGAAACTATCCGGTGCCGCACCATAGCCAATATCGGGGTGGATAGCGGCGGTAGCGATTGGGATGATCATGGCTGCTATCAATAACAAGTAAAGCGTAAATGCCCAACGTGCGGTTTTTAAGTGTGAAGTATTGTGGTTATCTACCACCACAACATGAAATTGTCGGGGCAAACAGACGATGGCAGCCGCTGCCATAAGCGTTTGTCCAACGAAGTTGAAGTTAAAGAAGTCAAAAGATTGCCAATGTTCGCTCAATGCTTCAAATGAGTCTGGAACTTGAGCTAAAGATTGCCATGCAAGCACGGCAACAATACCGAGTGCGAGTAGTTTAACGATAGATTCAAAAGCAACGGCCAACATCAACCCTGAGCGATACTCAGTCACATCTACCTTTCTGGTGCCAAAGAAAATCGCAAATAATGCCATGATCAAGGTGCCAGCTAATGCGAGCGCAGTGCCAGACACTTGCTCATCCTGCTGTAATAACAAAAAGCTACTACTCAAGGCTTTGAGCTGGAGCGCAATATATGGAATGGTTGCCAATAGGGCTATCATCGTTACCATGACGGCCGTAGTTTGGCGTTTACCGTATCGTGCCGAAATGAAGTCGGCAATGGTGGTGATATTCTGCTTTTTACTGACCAATATGAGTTTGCGCAAAAACCCCTGACCGAACAAAAACAGTAAAATGGGCCCCAAAAGAATAGGGAAGTAATGCCAGCTACTGGTGGCCGCAGTACCTACCGAGCCGTAATAAGTCCAAGAGGTACAATAAATCCCTAAGGAAAAGGCATAAACAAACGGATGATGACTAATTTTGAGTGCGCGGGGGGTGGTTTTATCTCCCCAGTTGGCGAGCCAAAAAAGTACACCAATATAAGCAGCGGCAACAAGGAGTAAAATGGCAGTCATAATGTTTGTTATAGTTTTTGGGTATTAATATCGTCATACTTTAGCAAACAAATGGCACCCATAGTCTAGTTTACTCTTATAATTTAATTTGAGCTTTACATGTGATTTAAAATCAAAGTGTTAGAGTTTTCTTTGGTGAGTAAAGAGGTTCATTCACCATTCAAGTTAGACTAATGTCTTACTGTCGTATCCACTCATTGAAAATACATCTTTATCCAACCTGTTTTGACTTATCTATTTGTTTATAAAGACTTTTTAATTCTAATGAATACCACGTATCTGCAGTTTACGTAAACGTTAATTTGCCGTTACGACTAAGGTCTCAATTTCAACTTACCAAGCCGTTGCTACTCTCATTAAGGTCTATTAACACAGCTTGCTCCATGTTGGAGCGGGTGATAGGAGATTTAAAATGGCTTTTAAAAGTGAAGAACAAGCGAAAGCATATTGGTCAGAAAATCTCGCCTTGATGTTTAAGCTACTCGCTATCTGGTTTGTCGTTTCATTTGGATTCGGCATCCTGTTAGTTGATGTGCTCAACGAAGTTCGTTTTTTTGGATTTAAACTCGGATTTTGGTTTTCTCAGCAAGGCGCAATTTATACTTTTGTTGCGTTAATTTTTGTCTACGTTTCAAAAATGAATGCGTTGGACAAAAAATACGGCGTGGATGAGTGAGGAGCTAATCGATGGATGTTCAAATTTTAACTTTTATTATCGTCGGCCTTAGTTTTGCGCTTTATATCGGTATCGCTATCTGGGCGAGAGCTGGGTCCACGAATGAATTCTATGTTGCTGGCGGCGGTGTACCTCCTGTTGCAAACGGTATGGCAACTGCTGCAGATTGGATGAGTGCAGCGTCCTTTATTTCAATGGCGGGGATTATTTCCTTCGCTGGTTACGACGGCGGTGTTTACCTCATGGGGTGGACCGGCGGTTATGTATTACTTGCCCTGTGTTTAGCACCTTATTTGCGTAAATTTGGTAAGTTCACGGTACCAGATTTTATTGGTGATCGTTACTATTCTCAGGTTGCACGTGTGGTTGCGATCCTGTGTGCTATCTTCATTTGTTTTACCTATATTGCCGGTCAAATGCGTGGTGTTGGTGTGGTGTTCTCTCGTTTCCTCGAAGTGGATATTGAAACGGGTGTTTACATCGGTATGGTGATTGTATTCTTCTACGCGGTACTTGGCGGTATGAAGGGGATCACTTATACACAGGTCGCTCAATATTGTGTACTTGTCTTTGCTTATTTAGTTCCTGCTATTTTCATCTCACTGATGATGACGGGCCATTTACTTCCACAAACCGGTTTTGGCGCTACGTTGGCTGATGGCTCGGGCACCTACCTACTCGACAAGCTAGATGGACTCAGTACCGAACTCGGTTTTGCGCAGTACACCGAAGGCTCTAAGAGTATGGTTGATGTGTTCGCGATTACCGCTGCACTTATGGTTGGTACTGCTGGTCTGCCACACGTAATTGTTCGCTTCTTTACCGTTCCTAGAGTAAAAGACACTCGCATTTCAGCCGCTTGGACCTTAGTGTTTATCGCTATCGTATATACAACTGCACCCGCTGTTGCGTCATTCGCTCGCGTAAACATGATCGACACTATCAACGGTAAAGATGGTAGTGGCACGGTATATGAAGAAGCACCACAATGGGTGAAAAACTGGGAAAGAACGGGCCTTATCGTATTCAATGATAAGAACGGTGATGGCAAAATGCAGTACTCTGCAGGCAAGATTGATGATCCTGCAAGTGCAAACGAAGTGAAGATTGACCGCGATATTATGGTATTGGCAAATCCAGAAATTGCGAATCTACCTGCCTGGGTGATTGCATTGGTCGCTGCAGGTGGTATTGCTGCGGCGCTATCGACAACCGCAGGCTTGCTACTGGTTATTTCAACATCGGTATCACATGACTTGTTGAAGCGTACCATTAAGCCGGATATCAACGATAAGCAAGAATTGCTGGCTGCACGCTTAGCGGCGATGGTAGCGATTGGGATCTCAGCATATTTTGGTATAAACCCGCCAGGGTTTGTTGCCTCGGTGGTTGCATTTGCCTTCGGGTTGGCTGCGGCGAGTTTCTTCCCTGCAATTATCATGGGGATATTCTCTAAGCGAATGAATAAAGAAGGTGCGATTGCCGGCATGGTAACGGGTATAGGTTTCACTGCGGCTTATATTATTTACTTTAAGTTTGTTAGCCCTGAGCTAAATGCCCCTGCAAACTGGTTGTTTGGGATTTCTCCTGAAGGGATTGGTATTGTAGGTATGCTAGTGAACTTCGTTGTAGCTGCACTGGTTATGAAGGTGACTGCGGATACACCTGAAGAAGTCAAAGTGATGGTTGATGGGATCCGTAACCCTAAAGGGTCTAGCGCTGCTCACGCACACTAAGCAATGCTAATCGAATTTGCCCAGCCAGCGTGCTGGGCAAATTTGTTTTTGATAGTGCAAAATTGTAGACGATTAAAAGGACAGTTAGGTATGACGCCAGAAATTCAAGATGTCTTTCAGTTTGTTTATAAACAAGCCCCGTTTTCTGAATTGCCCGAAGCGGCTGCCAGCTACTTTTCAAAACATATCGAAATTGTTTATCTTAGCCAGACGAATCAACAAGATTGGCTTCAAGATGGCAAGCCAAATCTATATCTGCTGCGCTCAGGTGTGGTTGATCTGATCTCTGCAAAAGACGAAGTCATTGGTCGTATGAGTGAGGGAGATTACTTTGGTTATCCTTCTTTATTAACCGGTGATGCCATTCAAAATCGCATCGAAGTTCAAAAAGATGGCTTGGTTTATATTCTCAATGAGCAGAACTTTGATTTTTTGCGCCGAGAATATAAACCTTTTGAGCAATACTTTGTTAGAGCACATGCTAACCGACTACTTTCTTCTCGTTATAAACAGCAAAGCGAAACTTGGTCAGAGCGGAAAATATCTGAGCTAATGACTAAAGACGCGGTTACTATCGCGCCGACAGCGAGTATTCGTGACGCTGCCAAATTGATGAGCCAGCATCGTGTTTCATCAATTATGGTCACGGAGCAAGCGCGCTTGGTTGGCGTTGTGACGGATAGAGATCTGCGCAATCGAGTTCTTGCGCAAGACAAAGATCCCAGTGCTCCACTTGCTGAGATCATGACGGAAAAGCCAAAACATATTTTCGAAAACAACCGTGTGTTTTCGGCCCTGCATTTAATGCTTAAGCACAATATTCATCACTTGCCTGTGTTAAATGAAGCATATAAACCATTGGGCATGCTGACCAGCACCGATCTACTGAGACAGCAAAAAAGTGATCCGGTGCAACTTATTGGCAGGATCTATAAAGCACAAAATCTTCTGGCTATCAAAAACTGCGCTCAGGAGATCCCAGATCTGTTACGCCAATTTTCCTATCATATCGAAGATATTTCACTGATTGGCAAGCTATTAAGTGGCCTCACTGATGCGCTAACATCAAGATTAATCTATTTATATCAACAGCAGCATGGTGCCGCGCCATGTCGCTTCGCGTGGATCTGTTTTGGCTCTCAGGCACGAGAAGAGCAGACCTTACATTCAGATCAAGACAATGGTTTATTGCTACCAGACAATATCAGCGAAAACGATCGTCGTTACTTTGCTGCTTTAGGCGCGTTTGTCTGTGAGCAACTCAACGAGTGCGGTATTCAATCTTGCCCGGGAAATATCATGGCTAGTAATGCAGATTGCCGTGGCACAGTTGCCCAGTGGACCGCCAAATTTAGCAAGTGGATCTTGTCTCCTACGCCAAAAGCGATGCTTAATTGCAAGATCTACTTTGATATGCGTTTTATTGATGGCGCCAGCGATCTCTATGCGACCCTACGCCAATCTTTGGATCAGATCAGTCGAAACGAGCTGTTTTATGCGGCAATGGCGACAGACATCAACGCAAACTCGGTACCGATCGGGATCTTTCAACAATTTAAGCTGGAAAAAGACAAGAGCAAACATAAGTATTTAGATCTGAAAAAGCGTGGGGTTGCCATTATCAACGATGTGGTTAGGTTGTATGCGCTAAAGGTTGGGGTTGCAAGAGCTAACACCTTAGAGCGCCTAGAGGCGCTGACTAAAAGCCCATTACTTGCTAAGTCGGATATCGACAATCTAAAAGACTGTTGGCGATTCTTAACACAATTGCGGTTAAAGACTCAAATCAACCGTGAAGGATTACCAGGTAATTGTATAAACCCAGAAAATCTCTCTTCTCTTGAACGCCATCAACTCAAAGAAGCATTTTATTTAGTCAAACAAGCACAGCAGGCGAGTGCCTTTAAGTTTGCTCGAGGGAGTTTATAAGCAATGAACTGGTTTTCTCACTCAGTTGCTAAGTGGCGCTATAAACATCTGCCGTTTGCGCAAGCCGAGTTGGTGGTGCTTGACCTTGAGCTCACAGGTCTTGACCCTAAGCGCCATGAAATTGTGTCGGCTGGTTGGTTGCCAATTAAAAATATGCGGATCCAAGTGAAAGATGCGCAGTATCATTTGAACAGTGAAGTGAGAACGCTTGCACAAAGTCCAGTTTTCCACGGTATTGATAGTAGCAGATTGGCTGAAGGTGAGTCCTTACAAACTCTGCTGCTAGCGCTTCAGCATGCGCTCCACGGTAAAGTGTTGGTATGTCATAACGTACAGATGGATTGGGCGTTTCTTAAGGCGGCATTTCAGCGCTTTGAGCTAAACGTAAGACCTGCCTTGCTGTTAGATACCATGCAGATAGATAAGCGTCGTGTGTTAAAGCAAGGCTATCCGCTGGCGCAAGATGCGTTAACACTAAACGCTTGTAGAATGCGTTATGGTTTACCTCCTCACCAATTGCATGATGCGCTTAGCGATGCTTTAGCGACAGCGGAGCTACTGTTGGCGCAATCTCAGGCCATCTGTGCCGGTGGTAAATGTAAAATTGCGGATTTAACTTGAGTTAAAAAATTGCCCTAGCCTCTTACACATTTCACTCAGGTCGATTACAATAGCGCCATCAAAACGAAGGGGAACTTTCGTACTTGCGACTTCATGGATTTTCAATTTAATGACAATCAAGCTTGCAATTAATGGCTTTGGTCGAATAGGGCGTAATATCGTAAGAGCACTCTATGAGTCGGGTCGTCACCACGAAATACAAATTGTAGCCATCAATGAGTTGGCGGATCCTAAAGGGATCGCGCATCTTCTAAAATACGATACCTCACATGGGCGTTTTGCTTTTCCAGTTTCGTTAACAGAATCTTTTTTGGAAGTAGCTGAGGATAAGATCCAGTTATTTTCAGAGCCAGATCCAAGTCACCTGCCTTGGCGCGCGCTAGATGTTGATGTGGTGCTTGATTGCACTGGCGTCTATTATTCTCGTCAGCACGCACTTGCGCATATTCAGGCTGGGGCAAAGAAAGTATTATTTTCACATCCTGCGGATGCTGATGTTGATGCGACGGTGATCTTCGGTATCAACGAAGAAATACTGTTACCTGAGCACACCATTGTGTCTAACGGCTCATGTACGACAAACTGTATTGTTCCGGTAATTAAAGTGCTAGACGATAAGTTTGGTGTTGAGTCCGGTGCTATTACGACTATTCACGCCTCTATGCATGATCAACAAGTGATTGATGCTTATCACAGTGATTTGCGGCGTACGCGTGCGGCAAGCCAATCCATCATTCCTGTTGATACTAAGCTGGCTCGCGGTATTGAACGTATTTTACCTAAGTTCCAAGGTCGTTTTGAGGCGATCGCGGTGCGGGTGCCAACAATCAATGTTACGGCGATGGATCTGAGTGTGACGCTCAATGAAAATGTCACAATTGATGCGGTAAACTCAGTTCTAAAGCAGGCTGCTGGTGGTCGTTTAGAAGGGGTACTGAGCTACACTGAAGAGCCGCTAGTGTCGGTTGATTTTAATCACGATCCACATTCTTGTATTATAGATGGTACGCAAACTCGAGTGAGTCACAAGCGCTTGGTTAAGCTGCTAGTTTGGTGTGATAACGAGTGGGGTTTTGCTAATCGTATGCTTGATACCGCTTGCGTGATGATGCGTGGCTAATCATTTGTTTCAGACGCTGTTATAATCAAATTGTCTGCACAAAATTAAAACAATAATTCAAACCGAGGTAGCAAACGATTGCTGCCTTGTAGATAACAAAATGTATCGTTCTTTAAGGAGATGTCCAATGTCAGTCATTAAGATGGCGGATTTAGATTTAAACGGCAAGCGTGTGTTGATCCGCGAAGACCTAAATGTGCCAATTAAAGATGGCAAAGTCGCGTCGGACGCGCGGATCCGTGCTGCACTACCTAGTATCAAATTAGCGCTAGAAAAAGGTGCTAAAGTGATGGTGATGTCTCACCTTGGTCGTCCAACCGAGGGAGAATATGATGCACAATACTCCATGCAGCCGGTTGTGGATTATCTTAATGATGCGTTATCTCAAGATGTACGTTTAGTGACTGACTATCTTGACGGCGTGGATGTACAAGACAATGAAGTTATCGTATTCGAAAACGTGCGTTTTAACGTTGGCGAGAAGAAAGACGATGAAGTACTTGCGAAAAAACTAGCAGCGCTTTGTGATGTCTACGTGATGGATGCCTTTGGTACTGCGCACCGCGCACAGGCTTCAACACATGGTGTTGGCTTGTACGCTGAGGTGGCTTGTGCAGGTCCATTGCTTGCGGCAGAACTCGACGCGCTTGGCAAAGCACTAGATAATCCAGCTCGTCCTTTGGTGGCTATCGTTGGCGGCTCTAAAGTATCAACCAAACTAACCGTGCTTGATTCATTGTCTAAGGTTGTTGACCAACTCGTTACTGGTGGTGGTATCGCGAATACTTTCATTGCTGCAGCGGGTAACCCTGTTGGTAAGTCGCTGTACGAAGCGGACTTGATCCCTGAAGCGAACAAGCTAGTGGCTGCTGCCAGAGCGAATGACGGTGATATTCCTGTTCCGACTGATGTGGTTGTCGGTAATGAGTTTTCAGAATCTGCAGTTGCTACCATTAAAGATGCGAGCGAAGTTTCAGACGAAGACATGATCTTCGACATCGGTCCTGATACTGCAACTCAACTTGCCGAGATCATTGCAAATGCTGGCACTGTGGTTTGGAATGGCCCAGTGGGTGTATTTGAATTTGATCAATTTGGTAATGGTACTGAAGCGATTGCCAATGCTATCGCTAAGTCGTCAGCATTCTCAATTGCTGGTGGTGGCGATACGTTAGCTGCTATCGATAAGTATGGTGTTGAGCAAGATATCTCTTATATTTCTACTGGTGGCGGTGCTTTCCTTGAATTTCTTGAGGGTAAAACACTTCCTGCGGTCGCCATGCTTGAGCAGCGAGCTAAAGACTAAAATTGATTGAGGTAGCGTTAAGCTACCTCTTAATATCAGGTAAACATCACTCTCTCACATACTTGATGTTTGCTTGACGACGCGTAGCGTCCGGTTAGCCAACAAATAAAGTGGTTAACTTCATCAGCGTTGGCTGGTGTAAACATATTATCCGTTCAAACCGATAGCGGTGGCTATCAACAATTGGAGAAAAGCAATATGGCTTTAATCAGTATGCGTCAACTTCTCGATCATGCAGCTGAGCATGGTTATGGCGTTCCGGCATTCAACGTGAATAACCAAGAGCAAATGCGTGCGATTATGGAAGCTGCGGACAAGACAAATAGTCCGGTTATCGTGCAAGGTTCTGCTGGTGCACGCAAATATGCTGGTGCACCATTTATCCGCCACATGATTTTAGCGGCTGTAGAAGAATGGCCTCATATTCCAGTTGTAATGCACCAAGATCATGGTACTTCACCTGCTGTATGCCAGCGCTCAATTCAACTTGGTTTCTCATCAGTCATGATGGACGGCTCTCTAATGGAAGACGGTAAAACGCCTTCAAGCTACGAGTATAATGTGGACGTTACTCGTCGTACTGTTGAAATGGCGCACGCTTGTGGCGTGTCTGTTGAGGGCGAGTTAGGTGTACTTGGTTCTCTTGAAACCGGTGAAGCTGGTGAAGAAGACGGTATTGGCGCTGAAGGTAAATTAACAGAAGATCAGCTACTGACAGATCCTGAAGAAGCTGCAGACTTCGTCAAGAAAACCAATGTAGATGCGCTTGCTATTGCATGCGGTACATCACACGGTGCTTATAAATTTACTCGTCCACCAACGGGCGATATCTTAGCAATTAACCGCATCAAAGAAATCCACGCTCGTATTCCTGATACTCACTTAGTAATGCATGGTTCGTCTTCAGTACCGCAGGATTGGTT
Source organism: Pseudoalteromonas sp. Of11M-6 (assembly GCF_022347905.1). Taxonomy (NCBI): domain Bacteria; kingdom Pseudomonadati; phylum Pseudomonadota; class Gammaproteobacteria; order Alteromonadales; family Pseudoalteromonadaceae; genus Pseudoalteromonas; species Pseudoalteromonas sp. Of11M-6. Next base: position 26,198 of record NZ_JAKRFW010000031.1, read on the forward strand.
AGCAATCATCAATGAGTTTGGTGGCGAAATCCCTGAGACTTACGGTGTACCGGTCGAGCAAATTGTTGAAGGTATTAAATTCGGTGTTCGTAAAGTTAATATTGATACTGATCTACGTTTAGCATCAACAGGTGCTATTCGTCGCCACCTTGCGCAAAACCCAAGCAATTTCGATCCTCGCAAATTCTTAGCGGAAGCGACGAAAGCGATGACTGAGATCTGTGTTGCGCGCTACGAAGCGTTTGGTACAGCTGGTCAAGCTGCTAAGATCAAGCCAATTTCACTTGATGATATGCACTTGAGATATCTAACTGGTGAGTTAGATCCTAAAGTGAAATAACTTACGGATCAAAATTTGACTAAGTAAAATTGTGCATCGCACGCTGATACTTCAAAAAGCCTCTGAAATAGAGGCTTTTTTGTATCTGATCCTTGATTGAAAGCCAATGTTTAATAGGGCTTGCAAGGTGAAAATACACTTAGATCGCCATTTTACTAGCGAGGTAAATAGGGATCAGATCTTTACTAACAAAGATCATTGTTTAACTAAGTAGATATATTTCAAAACCTCAGATCAATAAGTTAGCCTCGCTTAGATCATTTTTATACCAACGTGATCCAGCGTTAAGTAGTAAGAGGTTAGTAAGAAAATGATCTTGGGGACGATCTTGTTGGTAAAAAGCTGATCCTGACTATAGATGATCTCTAGCAGTTAATAAAATACTGATCCCGGAGTCAGTTTCTTGATCTCCAGCTAAAAGTGTCTAACTTTAACAATACGAGATCTGTTCGCTACGTCCTCTCTGTCTGGCTTCGGCATCTCAAACCTTGTTGTACTGCGCCCAAATACTATCCAAGGTGATCAAAGATGAAAATGAAATACCTACCATTTGTTGCTCTAAGCCTTTGCTCTATGAGTGTTTGTAGTTATGCAAACGAAGCTGTATCTCTATACGGTAGAGCTCATGTCGGGGTGCAAAACTCTGATAAAGACGGTGATAGCGATACTTCAATTGAGAGTTATAACTCTCGCATGGGGTTAAAGGGATCGACAAAGCTGCAGGATGGGCTTGAGGTCTTTTATAAATATGAATTCCAAGTTGAGATCACAGATCAAGACAAAGATGGTAAGTCAGGTGATAACCTTACAGCACGCTCTCAGTATCTTGGGGTTAAAGGGAGCTATGGTCAGCTCCTGATCGGCCGTGATGATACACCGATGAAAAAGTCGCAAGGCAAAGTGGACTTAATGAATGACTTTTCTGGTGATATTAATTCGTTCTTTGTTGGTGAAAATCGCCTTGGTGACACCGTGCAATATACAACTCCGGCTATTAATCATTTGCAGTTTACAGTGAGTTATATTGCCGAAGACAACAGCAAACAAAACGGTGAAGATGGCTTATCTTTGTCGGCAAGTTACGGTGATAGCAAACTCAAAAAAACCAATGTATATGTTGCTGTTGCCCACGACAATAAAGTTGCGGGACAAGACATTAATCGCGTGACGGTACAAGGAAAACTAGGGGACTTTAAACTCGGCGGTATGTATCAACAAAATGAAGCGATTGATAGTGATGAAGAAGTAGATAGCTTCATGGTGAGTGCTGCTTACCAGATTGAGTCATATACCTTACTGGCTCAATATCAAGATTCGGATGGGGCTGCAGGTAAGCTGAAAGACTCTGGCAATGCAGCCTCAGTAGGTGTGGAAAAAAGTCTAAGTAAACAAGCTCGTATGTATCTTTGGTATTCGAAATTTTCTTTGGATAACAACGAAGATCACAACACGATGGCGGTCACATTGAGATATGACTTTTAATTTACAAAGGCGTAAGGCTATTTACAAAAAGCATGCTGATTTTGCGGTGAATTGCAGCGTAGTTTTTGTAGTATGGTTTGGAGATCGTAGTCCATATTTCGAAAACACTATTTTGAGACCAATATTTTAGTATAAAATATATTTAAAATCATATTATTACAAATAAATAAGGTATTCCCTTTGTAGCCAAAAAAGAGATTTTTTTGGCTTGTTTTGCGTTTACACGTTACACTTTCATAAAAATGTCACAGTTAGTCATAATAATGACATCAACAACGTCGGTAACGAGAGAACATTGGGAATGTCACGTAAAGTACTTGTAGTTGATGATGAAGCACCTATCAGAGAAATGTTGGTGTTCGTACTAGAGCAAAATGGTTTTCAAGCAATTGAAGCGGAAGACTATGATTCAGCAGTTGCTGCTATGGTAGAACCTTATCCAGATATGGTGCTACTAGACTGGATGCTGCCAGGAGGCAGTGGTATTCAAATTGCTAAAAAGTTTAAGCAAAGTGAATATACCCGTCAGATCCCAATCATCATGCTAACGGCAAGAGGTGAAGAGGAAGATAAAGTTAAAGGATTAGAGGTTGGTGCGGATGATTATGTGACAAAGCCTTTCTCTCCTAAAGAGCTAATGGCTCGTATTAAAGCGGTAATGCGTCGAGTTTCACCGACGTCGCTAGAAGAAGCGATAGAAGTTCACGGATTACGTTTAGACCCTATTTCTCACCGAGTGACATCTGCGGGCACTGAGTTAGATATGGGGCCGACAGAGTTTCGTTTATTACATTTCTTCATGACACACCCTGAACGTGTTTATAGCCGTGAACAGCTGTTAGATCACGTATGGGGCACTAATGTGTACGTTGAAGATCGCACTGTAGACGTTCATATTCGTCGCTTACGTAAAGCTATCGCACCGCTTGGCCACGATCGCTTAGTGCAAACCGTACGTGGTGCAGGTTACCGCTTTTCGAGTAAACTGTAATTAGTATTCCAAGAGGAACTGAATTATTTGGTTCCTAAATGGATTTAGTCTATGTATCGAGTGATTGATAAACAGGCGTTAACGAGACGCCTGTTTTTGTATTTCCTACCACTAGCCTTAATTGGCTATTTAGTCAGTGCACCTTTTCTGTTTCTTTTCATAGGTGCTTTCGTCTTATTAGTTTGGCATTACAAACAACTCTATCGTTTGAGCGACTGGCTGCTCAACCAACGTAGTTTTAATCCACCTGAAGGTAAGGGCGCTTGGGAGCAAGTGTTTGAAGGGATCTATCAGCTTCAGCAACGTAATCGTAAAAAGCGTAATGAGCTCGCTGAACTGATCCGACGCTTTCGTGAGGGGGCTGAAGCTATCCCAGACGCGGTCGTTGTACTGCAACAAGATCTCAGTATTGTGTGGTGTAACCAATTAGCTTTGAAAGTGTTAGGTTTGCAATGGCCTACAGATCATGGTCAAAGATTGGATAACCTTATCCGAGATCCTAAATTTGTAAAATACATGCATGAACATCGCTTTGATGAAGCATTAGAGCTTGAGACCGGACTTGCACATGAGCAAGTGTTGGAAATACGAGTCATGCCGTATGCCGAGCAGCTTATGCTAGTGGCGCGTGATGTTAGCCGACTAAAGCAACTAGAGCAAATGCGCAAAGACTTTGTCGCAAATGTATCTCATGAGCTAAGGACGCCGCTAACCGTCATGGCTGGCTATCTAGAGATGATGGATAGCGATAATATGCCACCCCCCGCAATGTGGGCTAAAGCACATGGTACTATGATAGATCAGTGTAAACGGATGGATAGTCTGGTAAATCAACTTCTTTCCTTGTCTCGAATCGAAGGGGCGAGAAAGCAAGACAATGACAAAGCCGTGAATATTCCTGCCATGCTTGATCTTATTTATACCGAAGCGAAGTCACTTAATCAGGAAAAGGGCCATGAGCTCGTTTTTGACATTGATCCGACTTTGGATATCAAAGGGGCTGGGGATGAGTTACGCAGTGCTTACTCAAATTTAATTTTTAATGCTATTCATTACACTAAACCCGGTGGGCACATTCGTGTACGTTGGTATTTAGAAAACGACTTGCCGACCTTTAGTGTCGTCGATAATGGCGATGGTATCGCGCCTGAACACATTAACCGACTAACTGAACGTTTTTACCGTGTGGATAAAGCACGAAGCCGAAAAACAGGCGGCTCGGGCCTTGGTTTAGCAATTACTAAGCATGTGTTGTCTCGTCATGACTCAGCTTTACATATTGAAAGCAAAGTGGGTGAAGGCTCTCGCTTTTGGTTTGCTTTCCCCAAACAAAAGCGAATTTTTATGACAAATGATGAAAGTCATAAAAGTGTAATTTAAGAGTAATTTTATTGTCATTTTATCGCTGCACAATGAGCTGCGTAAAATAACTGGGACCAACAACTGGAGTGACCCCAATGAAATTTAAAAGCTTAGTTGCCGCAATGGGTGTGGCTATTACTACATTAGTTTCTACTCAAGTATCTGCTTTAGACGAAAAGTTACCAGAGTATAATAAAACCAGCGGTATCTCAGGAAACTTCTCTTCTGTAGGTTCTGATACGCTTGCCAACATGATGACGTTTTGGGCAGAAGAATATAAAAGAATTTACCCTAACGTAAATATCCAAATCCAAGCTGCTGGTTCTTCTACTGCGCCACCTGCACTAACGGAAGCAACGGCAAACTTCGGCCCAATGAGCCGTAAGATGAAATCAAAAGAAATCGAAGCTTTTGAAAAGCGTTATGGTTATAAGCCAACAGAAATCCGCGTAGCAATTGATGCGCTCGCAGTATTTGTACACAAAGATAACCCAATTGAAGGCTTAACAATTGAACAGGTTGATTCAATCTTCTCTTCAACGCGCAAGTGTGGTTCGGCAGCACAGGCAAATCGCTGGAGTGATGTTGGTCTAACGGGTGATTGGGCAGCAAAAGATATTCAGCTTTATGGTCGTAACTCAGTATCTGGTACTTATGGTTACTTCAAGAAAAAAGCACTGTGTAAAGGTGACTTCCGCAATAATGTTAACGAGCAGCCAGGTTCTGCGTCTGTAGTACAGTCTATCTCGTCTTCAGTGAATGCGATTGGTTATTCTGGTATCGGTTATAAAACGTCAGGCGTACGTACCGTACCATTAGCGAAAAAAGGCACGAACTACGTTGATGCAACATTAGAAAATGTGGCACAGGGCAAATACCCACTGTCTCGCTTCCTATATCTATATGTGAACAAGCACCCTAATAAAGAATTAGCACCTATCGAGGCTGAATTCTTGAAGATGGTATTGTCTAAAGAAGGTCAAAAGATTGTTGAGAAAGATGGTTACGTTCCTCTTTCTAGCGAAATGGCGACACGTGAATTGAAAAAGTTAGGTTTACTTTAATCAATTACTCAACCCGCTAATTACTTGTTGTTATTGATGCCGCTCATTGAGCGGCATTTTTTATTTTCACACTTATATGTTCCCAGATTGAATAATTTGTTTAAATCTTCATCCTCAGGCGGCAAAAAAGCTGGAAATATTCTATATTTAGTTAAAATTTATAATAAATCAGTCGATAATGAACTCGTCTTACTTCAAAAGGTGTATATATGAGTCTAGGTACTGCTTTTGCTGATCTTAGTATCACCAAAAAGATCCACGCAATTACGCTCGTTGCGGTTGTCGCTTTTGTGGTTATCGTGTTTGTTAATTACAACGCTATTAGTTCTAACCAAAGGGCCTTAAATGAATTAGAGGAGCAGACATACAAAATTCTTAACCTCGCCACAGAAAACGCAAATAAGCTGCAGAATTTAGATGAGCTATTCACTCAAGCTGTAACCTTCGGGGATGCTGAATTATTAGATAAAGCAAAAGAATATCAACAGCAAATCCAAGCTAACTTGCAAAAAATTGAGTCGGTACAAAGTGGCTTTATGCCCTCAGATAATAGCGATGAACTTACGCAGTACGGCAAAATTGCGCAACAAATTGCTGGAGGAATGATAGATGGTACAGCTGATTTTTCCCGTATCCAAGAAGATGCCAAAAAGAAAACTGAAATCTACGAAGGCTTAGTCGCAGATTTTACCAAGGCTAAAACGAACGCGAATGATCGTTTTGTTGAATTACTTCAAAATACCGAAGAGCGCTCAGCAAACGCGCTCACGATAATGTTGATTGTGGCCGTTATTTCTTTACTTGTGCTGGTTTTCTTAGCGGTTATGATCGCAAGAGGTATAGGCAACTCAGCTAAGGATGCGGCGCAAAATCTGAAACTATTAGCGCAAGGGCAGGGTTCTTTGTCCACCACGCTCAATGTGCGCTCTCACGATGAAATTGGCCAGGTATCCATAAACTTTAATGAATTTGTCGGGTTACTAAAAGGGGCTGTTGTTGAGGTGATGAGTGTCGTCGAACCTTTGATGAAAGACTCAAGTCGCCTTATTCAGGGGATGGAAAAAGCTGAGGGGGCAACGAATCAACAAACGCATGACGCGGAAGTAGTACGTCAATCTATGGAAGAAATGCGGTTAAGTGTGGGTGATATCTCTCATTCAGCGTCACAAGCTTCTGATGCTGCTCAGCTGGCCGAACAAGAAGTTGAGCAGAGTAAGCGCCAAATTCAGGTGTCAGTTAACGAATCACAAGCATTAAGTGAAGAAATTAATCATGCAGCAGAGACGATCAATAAGCTAGCTGATGATACACAGAACGTGACGCAAATCTTAAATGTGATCACATCGATTGCAGAGCAAACCAATTTACTTGCCTTGAATGCTGCGATTGAGGCGGCTCGTGCAGGTGAGCAAGGTCGAGGTTTTGCGGTGGTTGCTGATGAAGTCCGCGAATTAGCCTCAAGAACAGCAAAGTCGACCAATGAGATAAGAGAACTTTTAAATGTGCTAACAGAAGCGGCAAATCAAGCGGTGAAAGCAATGACAAGTGCAAGCAGTATGGCAATTAATAATGCTGAAGCTGCAGCACAAACTGGGCAGTCGATTGAGCAGATAGCAGCACAAATCTTGTCAATTAATAGCATGAATGGTCAAATTGCTGCGGCAACGGAGGAACAGACCTCGGTAGCCGCTATGGTAGTAAACAATGTGACATCTATGCACCAGTCTTTCCAAGACACAATGCAAGCGTTGAATGAAGTACAAGACGTTGCTGAGAATCTCCATGTACTGTCCGACAACTTGAAAGATGCAACCTCAAAATTTAGAGTCTAATGCTTTAATTTTTAAACGATAAATAAAAACAGCCACATTAAGTGGCTGTTTTTATTTGATAAGGAATATTAGGGCCTGTTTATCTTTCAAGTTTGCTTTTGCAGCAGTTTGATTGGTATTTATACAAGGCAGAGCCTGCGTAGCATAGTCATTCTATGTGAGTCAGGCGAGAACACAGTAGAAATGCCAATCAAGCGCTGCCCTTTGGGTTCACCTGAGTGCGCTTTGTTCATTGTTGCTCAACTTTTGCCTAGATCACTAGGCGGCAAGTCGGGCGTCGCGACCAAAACCCACTCAGAAGAACAAAAATCAAACAGCAAAGGTCAACAGGCCCTAGTATTTACCAATCACTTTGACGGCACCGGTTACTTTAGTAGCATCGATATAACCAATTGCGTCTGCATTGCTCGAAACAAAATCGATTACCGCTTGATCGCTATCTAGCTTCTTCGGAGGTGTTCCCTTACCGGTGAATACTAATTTAGACCAATGGGCATTTAGCTGAGAGCTAGATTTACCAATCACTTTGTCGTTAAACTCGTCAAATACCGCGTTACCATCCTGATTCACAGGGGTCGCACTACTACCATCGGCAAATGATTTGCTTTTGCCAAGGAATAATTTTTTGATAGTACCATCATCTACAGTAGATGCATTTGCTGAGTTCACGATAACAGCAACATCTGCTAAAACTGCCTGACTGGCTAATAGTAGCCCTAAGGTCATTATTTTTTTAATCATATTAACCTCCGTTAGAATACTAAATCGATACCGAAGCTCAACAGTTCAACTTTTTGATCTGTTAGCGTGTTATCGAATTGGTTTAGTTCAATCTTGAATGCTGCTGACGGATGGAAGTCATAACGTGCACCAATACTCCACGTTTCTGATTCTGCACGAGCGCCTGCAAGCGCACCATTAACAAGTGTTCTTAAATAAGGTGCATTTGGATTGGTTGGATCGGTCGTGACAGGAATGGTTACACCATTTGGAGCGGTGATGGTGAGTGGGACAGAGTTAAACTCGTCGTTGTCATTCTTATCTTCATTGTGTTCGTAGGTTAGGTGGACTGTCCATGCATCAATACGGTAACCGAGGGAAGCGTAATACTGCTGTTGTTTAGCAAGTATGCTGTTATCCACTTCAAACTGAGTGTATTCTGCATCGAACAAGATATCGTTGTAGTCGATAGCAATACCAATCGCGGCAAAGTAAGCATCATCTTTATCGACAGCAATATCATCCGCTTGTTGCGTTAGCCCGTAGCCAGTTAACCCTGCCAATAATCCCGATAGTTCAGGGCTATTAGCTGCGCTGATGCTCGCTTCGGTAGCAAAGTAGGCCGCACGCGCACTGAACCAATCTCTGCTTAGTGTCCAGTTAATACCTACCGTGTTATTTAACTCAGCTTCATCTGAATAGGTAATAGCAACAATGTCGTCATCTACGCTGCCTAAAGCTAGCTGTACAGTGCTTTCCCATTCCCCTAATGTCGAATTATGGATATAACTCAATCCGTTATAGGTGCTAAAGCTTAGGTTATATACAGATTGAGGTGGTTTAACCCAGCGGTATGCATAGCCCACATCTAAAAAGTCAGAATAGCGATAGAATGGTATACGCATTTTACCTGCGCTTATCTGCGAAGAATCTGAAATCGCATAAGTTAAGTATGCCCATTCAAACTCGGCATCAAAGTCATTCTGGCCACGACCTACGATCTGTGCTGTGGCAGTTAGACTTTCTTGTAGATCGGCGGACAGCTGTAAAGCAAATAAGCTACGATTTTCCATATCAAAATCATTATCATAGCCATATAGTGTGTCGTCACTATCTAGCGTTTGACCACCAATAATGGAAGCAAAACCATTAATTCTGATCTCAGCGGCACTTTGAAAACTCACTGTCCCAAGCGCTATCGCTAATGCAATTGCAGATTTTTTCATATTGATTCCCATTTTCTTTGCAAAGAGTCGTGTCTGTAACACGCATTAAAAGCACTGATACTGAGCTCAACAGTCGTGTTACTTTTGTCTTAGAGATTAGAATAAAAACCAGAAATAACAAGTTATTAAGAAAAGTTAGTGCTTACAACCTGCATTGTTTAGTAAATCAAGCCTTAAGCCAAGCTAAGTTGGTGTTGTATGTCTATCTCATCAGACCAGTTTATTGTATCGCAAAATATTCTAAAAAGGTGAATAAAAAATAACTGCTGGAGTCAGGAGGTATTTGTATTTAAAAGAATAAAGGGGATTTTTTGCTAAAAAAGAGCAAACTATCGCTTGCTCTCGGTAATTTTTTCAGCCTGTACTTTACAGGCATTATACTGCTCAATACATTTATCCGTGCATATCTGTAACGACATTGTCTCTGGCGTGTTTTGCATCTCACAGTTGCGCTCGCATTGATAATTCTGTTGTGCACATTGATTCAACTCAGGTGAGATAGAGTTACTACACCCCAGTAGGGTGGTAGAAAGTACTAACAAGGCGAACGCAATTTTCATTATTATTCCTTAGACTGTGACTTGAATATTATCAATCAGTCTGACTTTACCGAGAAAAGCTGCGGCAAGAATGACGAGTTGACTATCCTCGAGTGTAGCAGGTTTCAAGCTATCTTTTTGACAAATGTTAAAATAATCCAACTTTAAACCTGCATTATGCAGCATTTCTGTTGCATTTTTTGTTACCTTCGAAAAATCCTTTTCGCCATTTTCTAAAGCACCAGCTGCTGCTTTTAGTGCTTGAAAAAGTACTTTAGCAGTGTCTTTTTCTGATTCAGAGAGGTAGCCATTACGTGAGCTCATCGCCAGTCCAGAAACTTCTCTTTGAGTCGCAACACCAATCACTTCAACAGGAATAGACAGGTCTTTCACCATTGTTTTGATAACCTGTAACTGTTGAAAGTCTTTTTCACCGAAGCAGGCAAAATCAGGTTGTACTAAGTTAAACAGTTTAGTGACAACCGTTGCAACGCCACGAAAGTGTCCTGGGCGTGTGCCACCACAATGTCCTTCTGATACTCCTGGTACATCAACAAAACTTTGCGCATTTAGGCCGTTAGGATATATGGTCTCAACGGTAGGCGTAAACACAATATCAGTTTCTAGTTCTGCAAGGCCTTGCTTGTCTTGCTCAAGCGTACGTGGATAGCTGTCGAGGTCTTCGTTCGCACCAAATTGCATTGGATTTACAAAGATACTGACAACGACTTTATCCGCTAGGGTTTTTGCTTTTTCTACTAAGGAAAAATGACCACGGTGAAGGTTGCCCATCGTTGGTACGAAGGCAATGCTCAACCCTTGTTGGCGCCAAGCTTTAATCTGGCTTCGTAACGATTTAATCTCAGTAACTGATTGCATGTTGTACTCTAACTCAATAATAACAATACTAACCCAAACAAAACGCTTGGATCAGACTCAGCGATAAGCATCGCTCATCGCAAATTTAATTAAATTCGTGATCAGGCCCCGGGAACTCACCTGATTGCACGTCTGCACAAAACTTTTTCACCGCATCTGGCATGTTGCCAGTTTCGAGCAGGAAGTTCTTCGAAAACTTAGGAATATATCCTGCAGAAATACCAACCAAGTCATGCATAACCAAAATTTGGCCATCGGTCTCTTTACCTGCGCCAATACCAATGACTGGAATTGTCACTGCGTCGGTAATGCGTTTAGCCAGTGCTGAAGGTACGCATTCAATCACAATCATTTGTGCACCAGCACGTTCTAACGCTTGTGCATCGGCTATCATCTTTTGCGCTTGTGCTTCTTCACGACCTTGAATTTTAAAGCCGCCAAACACGTGCACTGATTGTGGGGTTAAACCTAAATGACCACAAACTGGGATCCCTTGCTGAGTAAGCAGTGCAATGCTGTCGTAAAGCCATTCACCACCTTCAAGCTTAACCATATTAGCACCAGAGCGCATCAAGGTAGCTGCATTCTGACAGGCTGACTGCGGATCTGAATAGCTCATAAAAGGCATATCGGCGATAACGAATAGCTCTTTACTACCAGCTCTGACACAACGGGTGTGATAGGCAATGTCATCCGTGGTAACGGCTAAAGTGTCTTCACCACCTTGTAAAACCATACCCAGAGAATCACCCACTAAGATGACATCTACGCCATTGTCGTGAAATAACTTTGCAAAACTTGCATCGTATGCGGTGAGGGCTGTTATTTTTGTTCCTTCACGCTTCATTTTGGCAAGTGTTGAGACGGAAATTTTTGCCATGGTAAACCCCTTGGATTGGTTTATTTGAGGATTGTTAATCCGTTAAGTGGTAACTTTTGTGTTAAAGAGCTAAGCTCAGTGCCATCAGGTAATTTGAGTTCTGGCGCTATCTCTAACAGTGGATAGACGACAAATTCTCTTTCTTTCAAGCCGTAATGTGGCACCGTCAGTCTATCACTGTTAATGGTGTCGGTATTAAAAAGCAGTATATCCAAATCGAGCGTGCGCGGTCCCCAGCGCTCAGCTTTGCGTACACGACCATGTTCAAGCTCTATTTGTTGCAACACATCGAGTAAAGATGCTGCTGTTAATGATGTCGCTAGTTTTGCTACGGCATTCACATAATCAGGTTGATCTTGAGGGCCCATAGGTTTTGAGCCATACAGGCTAGAGTGCTGGACAAGCGAGAGGTCTGGATGGGCGGCGAGCACATCGAGTGCTCGCTGTATTTGTGCCATCGGTTCGGATAGGTTTGCACCCAATCCAATGTACGCAATATTCATTTAATCTTCTTTCGGTTTTCTTTTTGGCTTACGTCTATTATAACGACGCTTAGGTTTGCTTTGGTTACCTAAGTTGCGCACCATGTCTTTTTGGCCGGTGACGTCATTCTTGAGGTAGTCAGTCCACCAAGCTGCAAGTTCTTCTTGCTCTTGTTCACCACTTTCAACACGCAATAATAGGAAATCATATGCGGCTTTGAATCTCGGCTGCAAGCTTAGGCGGTATGCACGCTGGCCTGAACGTTTATCTAGGCGTTGTTGAATATGCCAGATATCTCGGGCACCTAAAGTAAAGCGTTTAGGCACTGCAACGTGTTTAGCATTTTCAGCAAGGACGTGATTAATGGCTTGCATAAAGGCATCATATTCATTCATACCTTCGGCCGCGAGCGCTTCGCTTTTAGCTAAAATAGGGAACCATAAAAGTGCTGCATAGATAAATGCAGGGGTTACTTTTTTATCCGCGTTGATACGGCTATCCGTATTGGCAAACATTTGCTGAATAAAGCGACGCTCAAAGTCATTATCAGGCTGTGCTAGGATTTTATCTAACGCCGGGAATAATTGTGCAAACAAGCCGTATTCACGCATCTGAAGAAAGTTTTCTTCCGCTTTACCATTTAAAAATAGCTTTAGCGTTTCTTCGAACAAGCGTGCAGCTGGGATATGCCCAAGTAACGGCGCTAATGCTTTAATCGGAGTGCGGGTCGGCGTAGCAATCTCCATATCCAGTTTGGTTGCAAAGCGGATAGCTCTCAGCATACGTACCGGATCTTCGCGATAGCGAGTTTCAGGATCGCCAATCAGCTCAATTTTACGCGCTTTAATGTCAGCAACACCACCGGCAAAGTCGCGTAAAGTAAAGTCATTGATCGAATAATATAGCGCATTGATAGTAAAGTCGCGGCGCTCGGCGTCTTCTTCAATACTGCCGTAGACATTGTCGCGTAATAGCTGCCCGTGTTCGCTGGCTTGACTTGTCGTGGCACAAGAGTCATCACTTTGATGATGGCCACGCATGGTGGCAACTTCAATAATTTCTCGTCCAAAAACAATGTGCGCAAGGCGGAAGCGACGACCTATTAAGCGACAGTTACGGAAGAGCTTTTTGATTTGTTCAGGTGTCGCATTGGTAACGACATCAAAGTCTTTAGGCTCTATTCCTAGCATGATATCGCGGATACAACCACCAACTAGGTAGGCATCATAGCCACCGTCTTTTAAGCGATAGAGCACTTTGATAGCGTTAGGGCTAAATTGTTTACGAGATATACCATGCTCGCTGCGAGGAATTATCGCAGGTGTCGGGCTGGCCATTTTCACCGTCTCATCGCCTTTTCCAGTTACAAACTGGCGGCAAAAGTTTACAAGCTTGGAAATAATAACTCGTCTCCTGAGCAATCAAGTTTTCTATTCTAGTTGTTGTGAACCACTGCTTTTGTCTTAAAACAGGTCGCATTTAAGGCTCGCTATCATATACTCAAATGAGACTAAATTGAAGTACTTGAAAATAGTGGGCGAAAAGCAAAATCGCCATTTTCTAGAGAGTCTAGTTGAATTTCTTGTACTTTAGGAACGCTATCTAGACTAAAAATATCAATAGCGTGAGTCAGTAATGCCTCAACATCTTGATAATTATGGAGAGAATCAACCGGCACATGCAAATAACGCAGCGCGGCATAAAGGGTTGGTAACGGGTTATGGTTATCAATAGCTGGAGCATGATTCTGCTTAGATAACTTATATCCGGGCTCTGCGACAGCCAGTGGTACGTGAGCGTACTTAGGTGATGGCTGATTGAGTTGCCGAAATAAACTAATTTGTCTTGCTGTGGGTTCTAGCAGGTCGGCACCACGCACGATATGACTAATCTTTTGCTCTATGTCGTCAACGACCACCACCAATTGATAAGCAAATAAGCCATCGCGGCGTTTAACGATGTAATCTTCATGCGCAATTGCAGGGGGAATGACAACCATGCCCTGTATTGCATCATTAAATTCAGTAACTGGACAGCGCTGCTGTAGGCGTAAAGCATTATCTTGCCAACTTAGCGCTAAAGCTCGGCAATGATTGTCGTAAAACCCACCCATTGCTTTAATTTGCTTTCTTGTACATTGACATGCATACACAAGGGAGTCTGATTTCAGTGTCGTCAAATAGGCTTGGTATAGAGCATGGCGCTGTGATTGATAGGCAACGTCTTCATCCCAATAAAGGCCATATGCTTCAAGAGTGGTTAATATATTGTCGGCAGCACCCGCAACTACGCGCGGTGTATCTATGTCTTCGATGCGAACGAGCCATTTACCTTGATTGACTTTTGCATCTAAATAGCTACTCAGGGCGGCCACTAGAGAGCCGAAATGAAGCGGTCCAGAAGGCGAGGGAGCAAATCGACCGCGATAGCTCCCAGTTTGCTTTAAGCTTGGGGACACAGGGCTGAGATTATCCTCTGCCTTGTTGTTTTTCTTTGATTTCTGCGAGAGATTTACAATCAACACAAAGATCAGCTGTTGGACGCGCTTCTAAACGGCGAATGCCGATTTCAATACCGCACGACTCACAAAAGCCGAAGTCATCATCTTCGATAAGTTGAAGTGTTTTCTCAATTTTCTTGATTAGCTTACGCTCGCGGTCGCGAGTACGCAGTTCAAGAGAAAACTCTTCTTCTTGCGCTGCACGGTCCACAGGATCAGGAAAGTTTGCCGCTTCGTCTTGCATGTGTGTCTTAGTACGATCTACTTCATTACGTAGATCGGCACGCCATGCTTCTAATATCGCTTTGAAATGAGCACGTTGTGCTTCATTCATGTATTCTTCGCCTGGCTTTTCTTGATAAGGTTCTACACCGGCTTGAGCCAATAACCCTAGTTTTTTCTGGTCTGGCATACCATTCTCCTAAATCCTTAATACATAACCCCAGCTTTCGCCGGCGGGTATAAATAGCAAAATCTTTACCCCTTAGCAAACACTTTTTTACTGCAAATGTCAGCCACTTTTTTCAATGTTTAACTATTTGGGGGAGAAAACTATCACGGCTATATGTGGGCAGCATGAAAAAAGTCAAGCGTAATCAAAAGGAATTTCTTCAATTAATTGTACTTGGTTGTCGTCAATATGCGCTCGGTAAGCAATGATTTCTACTCCATGAGAAATTGCTTCTTTTACTAACGCTGCATATTTTTGATCGATATGGCTGGCTGGTTTGACACAATTTATCCCTGTATGGAGCGCGGCAAACAGTAACACCGCACGATGACCTTGCTGTTTAATGTGGATTAATTCTCTAAGATGTTTTTGACCTCTTAAGGTTTCTGCATCAGGGAAAAAACCTTGCTGTTTCTCGAGCAAAGTCACCGACTTTACTTCAACGTAGCAGAATTGCGAGGATTGTCCATTTTCGAGGTCGCTCAACAAAATATCAATTCGGCTATTTTCAGCCCCGTATTTCACTTCAGTTTGAAGTGTTTTGTAGCCTTGCAGTTGCGTTATTCTTCCTTGCTCTATGGCCTCAACAGACACTTTATTGGCCACCGCTGTATTTACACAAATAAAATGACCATCATTATCTTGCGTCAGCTCCAACGAATGAATGTACTTTCGTTTAGGGTTATCGCTGGTGGAGTAATAGGCCGTAAATCCCGGATCTGCACAATTGGTCATTCTACCCGTATTGGCGCAGTGTACGGTGAATTCGTCACCACTTGGGGCGCGTAAATCGACTAGAAAGCGTTTATATCGTTTGAGCAAGGTTGCTTGTTGTAATTGCCTAGAAAACTTCATTGGTCGCTTTAGGTTGGGTGTATTTAGTGGCTAGTGTACACTTAACCACACTTACAAGCACAAGAGTGAAAAGAGAATGTCAGAGAAATTTATTGTACGACTGAGTGAAGACGCAAAACCAGAGTATTTATCTGCTGGTGCTGCATTGTCGTTTGAAAAGGACGGTGCTTTTATCCATTTACAACAAGACGAAACGCTGAAGAATATTCAAAAGGCGGCTCGTAGCATCGCACAACAAGGGATTAAACAAGTTCATCTAGAAGGTGGCTTGTGGTGTACTGAATCTCAATGGGCTTTTTATCAAGGTTTTGTTTCACCAAAAGCATTAGATGGTGTGGTGTTTGTTGACAACGACCAGTCAAGTCTTAACGAACTTGATGCACTAAAAGCGTCGGCAACATGGATGCGTCAGATGATCAACGGGACGGCCGAAGATATTTATCCTGAAAGCCTTGCTGGAAAAGCGGCTGAGTTTATTCAGTCATTGGCACCTGAGCATGTTAGCTATCAAATCATTAAAGGCGACGCGCTGTTAGAGCAGCAATGGATTGGTATCCACGAAGTGGGACGCGGCAGTGAGCGTCCTCCTGTGTTGCTTGAGCTTGACTACAACCCAACAGGTAATGATGACGCACCAGTTAGCGCAGCACTTGTGGGTAAAGGGATCACGTTTGACTCAGGTGGCTACTCGATTAAGCCAAGCGAAGGCATGCTTACGATGAAGTGTGATATGGGCGGGGCCGCAACCGTAACGGCTGGTTTAGCGCTGGCTATTCAACGTGGTTTTGACCGTCGTGTTAAGTTGTTCCTATGTTGTGCTGAGAACCTTATCTCAGGCCATGCCTATAAGTTAGGTGATATTCTTACCTACAAAAATGGTACCACAGTTGAAATCGTAAATACCGATGCAGAGGGTCGCTTGGTGCTTGCTGATGGCTTGATGGCTGCCGGTGAAACAGGCGCAGAGCTTATCATTGATGCCGCGACATTAACGGGCGCCGCGCTCGTTGCTGTAGGCCAAGAGTACAATGCGTTATTTGGTTTAGACAAAACACTTGTCGGTGATGTGCAGCAGTTCGCGAGTGACGAATTTGAAGCCGCGTGGCCATTGCCTCTAGAAAAGTGGCACCAAAATAACTGTCCATCGCCTTATGCGGATACTGCTAACAGCCGAGCGCAAAAAGGTGGCGGTTTTGGTGGTGCATCAAATGCAGCGGGTTTCCTATCTCGCTTTGTACCAAATGAAGGTCAAGGTTGGGTGCATATCGACCTTGCGGCTTCTTTCCAAAATAGCGCTAGTGGTCAATGGGCTGCGGGTGCAACGACTTTAGGTATGAGAACTGTAGCGAGAACGCTCCAAGAAAAAGCGTAATCATGCTAATAGCTGAGTGTATTCCGCGAGTCAGTGGAATACACTCGCTTGTTACCACGTTTAAGACAAGAGTGCAGCAGCGAGTCGCACAAAGTCTGATGAAGTGAGTATACCAACCAATTTGTTTTGCTCGTCTACCACAGGCATACAGCCATGGCGATTATCGACAAAAAAGCGCACCACATCTTGTAGTGATTGGCTTGGGCGCACGCTCGCAAAATCGGTCGCCATAATATCTTGTACTTTTGTTTGCTTTTCTTTTCTTGCAAGCGCATTTGCGCCATAGGTTGCCATTATTCCCATTACCTTGGCGATCATAATCTTTTGCGTGAGCATACCAACCAAGGCTCCTGCTTCGTCAATCACTGGAATGTGACGAACATTTTTTTCTTTCATTAAATTGTGCGCATCTTGCAAGGTATTTTCAGCAATCACTGCGAACGGATCTGGGGTCATTAAATCAGCTACGGTTTGGGTCATCTGTTACTCCTTTTCAATCCATATGCTTATTTTGAGTTTAGCCTGATCTGTTCGGGATGTATGGAATTGAGATCAAGTTTTGAACTATTTTTTGCAGTGGGCTTCTTATGAATATAAAAATTAAAAGGATAACCCAATGAAAAAATTGTTGATGTTAGGTGCTGTCGTGAGCTTGCTTTGTAATTCTGTTTTTGCAGCAGAGCGAAGTGTTGAATATGGAGAAATTAATCAAATTCTAGATTTAATTGTCAACAAAGCGCAGTCGCAATATATCTTGTCTAAATTTACAGTGGAAGTGAAGCAGCCTGATATCGCGTTAGAGGATGTTAAACTTTGGTTGGAGCAAGATGGCAAGATCATTGCCAACGGTATCATAGATAAAGACGGCAATATTGATTTACCTATTTTATCGCAGTCACGCGCAGATAAAGTCAACTTAGTAATCAATCAAGAAAAAGACGCCGTTGCGATTATGGTCAATACGGATATAGCGCCGTTGACTAAGCAGCAGGTTATGTATCGCGATTTATTCATCCTTTTAGAAGACATGGACGCTTTTGTTGAGTTGATGGCAGGTAGCTTGTCTTGGTTTGCTCCAAGCTTTGATGAACTAGAGTTTACATTTACCGAGCCTGCATCAATTCAGTTTGTGAATGCCAAGGGTAAAACCCAAAAGTTTGTGACGGATGATGAATTTAAGATCCAAATCCCTAATAAGAAAACGTGGATGAAGCAAAATCCATCCTTGCAATTTAGTGCCTTACCCACGCGGTTTGCGCCCATAGATTAGGGAAGAAAGTTCGTATGCCTGCTAGCAGGCAGGCATACTCTTTTCCATCAGGTAATTAGTTAACACTTCGCCACGAACCGTCACTTGTTGTTCCTTTATCACTTGGAAACCAAAATATTCAAAGAAAGGTTTAGCCGTTTTACTAACATGGGAAAATAAGCGCGTTGTGTTGGTTATTTTGCTGTGTTCTAAGAGTGCGAGCATAAGTGCTTTACCTATGCCTTGGCCTTGATGTTCCGCATGGCAAAAAAAGTGATCAATAAGACCGTCAGCTTGGATATCGGCAAAGCCAACAATTTTACCATTTAGTACGGCGACAAGGGGCTGATTGTTCCTTAATCGGTCTTGCCAGCCTTTATCGGCAACGTCGCTATGTGCCCATGCATTAACTTGGCTATTGGAGTAATGCTGTACATTTACCGAGCGTATTGTGTCAAACATAAGCTTGCGTAGCACGGCTTCTTCGCCGTTTTGAAACTGTCTGATGATAATCATTGTTAATCTTTATTCTTGGAGTCTTAATTGTCCGGAAATAGCATGCTGCTCAGCAATTTCTGCAAGTCGTACGTATTTTTGTTCAACCAGTTGAGAGACGGGTACCAGTTTGGCATCAATACTTTCAAGCTCAGCTAACTTGGCTGCAAGAAAGGCGGCGGTTTCCTTATATGGGTGCGCAATGATAATAACATGCTCGTGATTATCAAGTAGCTTAAGCATATGTTGCCACTGCTTGTTGAGCGCCTCAGTGGATATATCATTATCTAGAAAGACCTGTCGAGCGACGTTTTTTACGCCGTAAAGGTTGGCAGCATATTGGGCTTGACTGTGGCTAGTGGTACGGCTATCCAAAAAGTATAATCCGCGCTTTTTTAGTATTTCCATTGTCCATTTCATTGGCTCTATTTGTTCTGTTAATGCTGAGCCCATGTGATTGTTTACGCCTTTAACCTGAGGCAGTGTCGATAGCGCATTGCCAAGTGTCATTTGCAACTGCCACTTTTCCATATCGGTGGTTAATGCGCCCGGGCCAAGGGCCTTTTCCGTGTCTTGTGCCTGCATTGGCACATGTAATAAAAGCTCGCGTTGTTGGCGGCTGGCTGCAAAGGCAAATTGTTGAGAAAAAGGCGTATGGGGCAGGATCGAAAAGGTGATCCCACCCGGTAAGGACAGCAACTCTAAGTCACGTTGGTGATTGCCAATATCGTCTATAACAATGGCAAACTGTTTTGCTGGCACTGCAAAAGTCATGCAGGCCAGTATTATCCCGATTATTTTTTTTAGCACACAAATTATTATTATAGTTTACAGCCCTACAGGACCGTTTTTTATTTACTGTGATTGAACTAACGCCAGTGCCTTAGGCCAATGCGAGGCAAGTTGTTCAATACCTGTTGTTTTGATTGATTCTTCACCAGTGATTATAGCGCTTTTATCCAACAGGGAAAGCGCTTGTTTGGTAAAATATACATCGGGCTCTATGCCTTTACCTTCAATTGATGTACCTGCTGGTGTGTAGTATCTCGCTGTCGTTAACTTTAATGCAGTAGTGCCATTGCCAATCGGGATCAAGGATTGAACCGAGCCTTTACCATAGGAACGTAAGCCAACGACTAAGGCACGTTTATTATCCTTGAGTGCGGCGGCTAAAATCTCGGCAGCTGAAGCGGAATTATTGTTGATTAATACCAAAATAGGCGCACCATTTAAAATATCTCCCCGCTTTGCAATGTAAGCCTGATTGGCGTCATAGAAGCGGCCTTTGGTCGTGACGATTGTGCCACTATCTAAAAAAAGATCTGAGATTGCCACGGCACTATTAAGTGTACCACCAGGGTTGTCACGTAAATCAATAACCAGCTTTTTCAACGGACTACCTAACTGTACTTGTAGTCGGTTTATGTGTCTTGCAACATCATGATAGGTGTGATGATTAAAATTGTTGACGCTTAAAAAACCGGTACCGTCGTTTAAGAGTTTACTGGCGACACTTTCAATGACTATCTCTCGACGTTTAAGCTCAAGTGCAACCAGCTCGTCTTGTCTTAATACTACTAAATTGATGAGATTTTTATTTGCAGCTTTGAGTAGGGCAGACACTTCTTCTATCGATTTACCCACGACATTAGCGCCATTGATTGCATGGAGTTTATCACCGCTCTCTATGCCTGCTTGGGCTGCTGGTGAATTGGGCAGGGTATCCAAGATAATCACGTAATTACCTTGCTCTTCGACTTCAATACCGAGTCCCGTGTAGCGCCCATTTGCTGCACTGAAGATGGATTCCAAGTCTTCCTCGTTGAGGTATTTAGAGTAGGGATCTAAATTATCAAAGAGGCTCGATAAGTTGCCCGCGTTGTAGCGACTCAGAGGCAAGTCTTCAACATAATAGGTGTGAATATGATACAGGATTTCATCGATTTCTTGAGCCGAGAACTTTTGTGTAGACGCGTGACTAAAAGCGCTAAAACTTAACAAAAGCAGGAAGCTTAATAATGCAACATAGCGCGCTGCGAGCGCGTAAAAACGGGTTTGTCTATTCATGTGCTGCTCCTCATCAAGGCGCAGCACGGGTTATTCAGTTAACTGGATCTGCACCATTTTATCGGATCTACAGCGCTTCCCTTATGCCGTATTTCAAAGTATAGACCAGGATCTCTTTGTCCGCCGCTTTGTCCTACCAAAGCGATCACTTCACCACTGCGAACTTGATCACCAACATCGCGAAGCAGCGTTTGTGCGTGGCCGTATAGACTCATAAAACCATGACCATGATCGAGCACAATAACCCAGCCAAAGCCATTTAACCAATCTGCATACACAACTTGACCGGGGGCGACACTCGCAATTTCAGCCCCTTCTTTTGCACCAATGAGGACGCCCTTCCAATTCATGCCTGCATGTTTGCTTTGGCCGAATTTATGTTTAATTCGACCTTTGGTTGGTAAACTCATTTTGCCTTTGAGTTTGGCTAATCCATCTAAACGTACTTCGGCTTCTCTTTGTGCCTTGGCAAGCTCTTCTAACGTTTGGATTAAGGTTTGTTCATTTTCTTTTAAATAAGCAATGGCAGAGCGTGTTTCACTGAGTTTGTTATTTAGGTTTGCAAGCTGGTTTTGACGTTCTTGCTGCGCCTTCTTGAGCGCTTCCAAGCGTTCATTCTGATGGTTTTGTAGCGCTTCTAAGCGTGCTTGTGTTCTTGCTAACTCAGCTTGAGTCTGTGCCAATTCTTGGCCGATAGATTTCAGTTGTTCGAGTTGTTTAATACGTGCTTTATTTAGGTAATCATAATAGGCAATGGTGCGCTCGAGCTTTGTTGCATGTTCTTGATTAAGTAACATTCTAGAATAATCATGAGAGCCCGTCATGTAGGCACTTTTTAGCTGAGCCGCAAGGATCTTTTCAAATTTTTTCTTGTCGTTTAACAGCGTGCTTTCTTGCTTTTTAAGTTCGGCCTGCTCGGTTTGGTTTTCTTTGATCCCGATTTCTGTGAGTGAGATAGCTTTGGCACTTTTGGCAATATCAAGTTCGAAGGCTTTGAGCTTTGCTTCGTGACTGTTAATTTCACCGCGCTGCTTTTCTAATGCTTGTTGGCTAGCTTTAAGCTGTTGCTGAACTTCGCTTAAGTCTTGTTTGGTTCTAGATTCGTTGGCAACAGCGGGCGCTGTTGTCATGAGTAACGCCGCACCGAGAAGTGCGGCATAGTGAAATGTCGTTTTTAACGGCATACAGGCAGGCCGTTATTTTAAACGCATAATTGGAGTGCCTGTCATCTCGCTAGGCTGCTCCATACCAAGTAAATGCAGCATTGTTGGTGCAACATCGCTTAGTGCTTTTCCTGCTTGTGGCTCTGCATCACGACCTACATAAATAAACGGTACAGGCTCACTAGTGTGTGCTGTATGAGCTTGGCCCGTTTTCGGGTTTTGCATTTGCTCAGCATTGCCGTGGTCTGCTGTGATCAGAGCTTCACCACCGGTTTCTTTTAACGCTGCAACCACACGACCGATACACTTATCAACGGCTTCACATGCTTTTACTGCGGCTTCAAATACACCAGAGTGTCCAACCATATCACCATTCGGGTAGTTACAGATAATGACGTCAAACTCACCGCTATGAATGGCTTCAACTAACTTATCAGTTAGCATTTCTGAGTTCATTTCTGGTTGTAAGTCGTAAGTGGCAACTTGTGGAGAAGGAATAAGTTCACGTTTTTCACCTTCAAAGAGATCTTCGCGACCGCCGCTAAAGAAGAAAGTGACATGGGCATATTTTTCCGTTTCTGAAATACGCAGCTGAGTTTTGTTGTGCTTAGCTAGCCATTCACCTAGCACATTGACAAGTGCTTCAGGCGCGAAAGCGATAGGGGCTTTAATGTCGGCAGCGTATTCAGTCATCATAACAAACGCACTTAAGTCCGGTGCTTTGCGTTTTTCGAAGCCGTTAAAGTCAGCATCGACAAAAGCACGGGTCATCTGGCGCGCTCGGTCTGCACGGAAGTTCATAAAGATAACCGTATCACCATCATTGATAGTAGCGGCAGGTTGCCCAGCTTCGGTGATCACTGATGCTTTAACAAACTCATCATTTTCATCACGCGCGTAAGCTGCTTGTAGCGCTTCAACGCCATTACTATAAGTAAAATCAGCGTCGCCACTTACCATCAGGTTGTATGCAGACTCGACGCGGTCCCAACGATTGTCACGGTCCATAGCATAGTAGCGACCAATAATAGACGCTAGTCGGCCACAATTGAGTGACTGCATCAAGGCTTCCATTTTTTCAATTGATGCTTGTGCGCTGCGAGGTGGTGTATCGCGGCCATCCAAAAATGCGTGCAAATAAACGGTTGCACCGCGCTCAGCTGCTAATTTAATTGCCGCAACAATGTGATCTTCATGGCTGTGAACGCCACCTGGGCTCAATAACCCCATTAGGTGAACGGCTTTTCCCTTTGCCACGGCTTTGTCGATATTCTCAACCAGAGCTGGATTGTGCTCAAACTCACCATCGTCAATCGCTTTAGTGATCCGCGTGAAGTCTTGATAAACCACACGTCCTGCACCGAGGTTAACGTGGCCAACTTCGGAATTCCCCATTTGTCCATCCGGTAGACCAACATCAAGGCCTGAACCTGAAATCAAGGTGTGCGGAGCAGAGCGCCATAGTTCATCTAATACTGGGGTATTGGCTGCTAAAATAGCATTGCTCTCGCTTTCTTCGCGATAGCCCCAACCGTCTAAAATCATTAATACCAATGGCTTTTTCTTAGCTGTCATTTGCGCTCCTGAAATCCTGAATTAGGCACGATGTTGATGTCTTATAGCAAACGCTACAAGGTTAGATTTACTAACTTGGGCTGCAGCGCTTCGATAAGCTTGCTCTGGTTGCTGGTAAGTAGAATACCTGTTTTTGTATGAATATTCAGCCCCACAGTGATGAATTATCAACTTTGAGATTGATATTTGCTCATGTTGAACAAGTCTGTTTTGTCGAGAATAAAGCAGGTATACTTGCTGCCACTTTATCGTTTAATAATTTTTGGTTGATAAATTAATGGAACAATACGTTGCGTTTTTAGGTAACCATCCGGTACTTAGCATCATTTGGGTTGTGTTAGCCGCGATGTTAGTGAGTAGTTGGTTTAAGAGTCAGTTTTCTAAAATTAGACAAATTAACCCCCAGCAGTTGACTATGCTTGTTAACCGCCAAGATGGTCAGGTACTCGATATGCGTGCAGCAAAAGAGTTTAACCAGGGTCACATTGCAGGTTCTGAGCAGGTGAATGCGGAAAAACTCAAGCAAAAAGATTTTGCTGGTCTTGAAAAACATAAATCTAAGCCCATTATATTGGTCTGTAACACAGGTATGACGGCATCTGCTGTTGCTGATAACATGCACAAAGCTGGATTCGAGCAAGTGTACGTATTATCAGGTGGTATTGGCGCATGGCAAAGTGCGGGTTTACCAATCTCTAACGGAAAATAACTGAGGTCTATGATGAGCCAAGTCGTAATTTACACCAAAGACTATTGTCCATTTTGTCATCGTGCAAAAGCACTATTAGATGCAAAAGGTGTCACATACACTGAGTATGATATTGGCGCACAGCCAGAGCTTCGTGACGAGATGATCGAAAAAGCCAACGGTGGCTATACCGTGCCACAAATCTTTATCGCTGAGCGCCATATTGGTGGTTGCGACGATATGATGGCGCTTGAAGCGAAAGGCGAACTCGATAAGCTATTACAAGCATAAGATTGATTGAGCTTTGGCTCAGCTTACTTTTTATAATGACTGCTAGGAACTAGCAGGATCACAACAGAATTTAGGAAATTATCATGGCAGAACAAAACCAAGCAGCAGAACAACAACAAGAAGGCGCTCAGTTCAACATTCAACGTATCTATACTAAAGATGTATCGTTTGAAACGCCAAACTCACCAGGTATCTTCCAAAAAGAGTGGACACCAGAAGTTAAGCTAGACATGGACACACGTTCAGCAAAGCTTGATGACAACGTTTTTGAAGTTGTTCTCGCGCTAACGGTAACGGCAACTATTGGTGAAGAAACTGCATTCCTATGTGAAATCCAACAAGCTGGTATCTTTGCAATTGCAGATCTTGAAGAAATGCAAATGGCACACATGCTAGGCGCATTCTGCCCTAACATCCTATTCCCATATGCGCGTGAAGCGGTAGCTAGCCTAGTTAACCGTGGTACTTTCCCACAGTTAAACCTTGCGCCAGTTAACTTTGACGCATTATTCGCTCAGTATATGCAGCAACGTGCGGCTCAAGCACAGCCTGAGCAAACTGCTGACGCATAATTGATGAGTACAGCAAAATCAGCTGTAACTGTATTGGGGGCGGGGTCTTATGGCACCGCCCTTGCTATTTGTTTCGCCCGAAATGGTCACCAAGTGACACTATGGGGACGCAATAGCGAACACGTTGAGGCGCTAGCAGCTGAGCGCAAAAACCAACGTTATCTTCCTGACATCCAGTTTCCAAACACGCTTGAACTTGAGGCCGATTTAGAAACGGCTGTTAAGTCTAGTGAGCGTATTTTGGTGGTTGTGCCAAGTCATGCGTTTGCAGACACCTTAAAGAAGATTAAACCTATGCTACTTGAGAATGCAAAAGTAGCTTGGGCAACCAAGGGGCTCGAACCAAATACTGGGCGATTATTGCAAGAGGTTGCACTGGATGTGTTAGGTGACGATGTGCCGCTGGCAGTGCTAAGTGGACCTACTTTTGCAAAAGAAATGGCCGCAGGATTACCTACTGCTATTTCAGTGTCTTCGATTTGTGCAAAGTTTCGTGAAGAGCTCGCAGAGCTGTTGCATTGCGGTCGCTCGTTTAGGGTGTATAGCAACGAAGACTTTATTGGTATTCAGCTCGGCGGCGCGGTCAAAAATGTTATCGCAATTGGCGCGGGCATGTCTGACGGTTTTGGTTTTGGTGCGAATGCTAGAACGGCGCTTATCACCCGAGGACTCGCTGAACTTTGTCGTTTAGGATGTGCGTTAGGCGCGCGCTCTGAAACCTTTATGGGTATGGCGGGGCTTGGTGACCTGATTCTCACTTGTACGGATAACCAGTCGCGTAATCGCCGTTTTGGCCTTGCACTTGGCTCGGGAAAGTCGGTCGATGAGGCGATGTCGAGTATAGGTCAGGTGGTCGAAGGTTATCGCAATACCAAAGAAGTTTATCTACTTGCCAAACGCACGGGTATTGAAATGCCGATCACTGAGCAGATCTATCAAGTGCTTTATGAGCAAAAAGATGTGAAAGAAGCCGCAATGGCGTTACTTGGTCGCGAGAAGCGAGCTGAGTGATAATCGAATAGAGAGGCGTAGCTACCTCTCTATTACTCTCCAAACTTAATGTTATAGCGACGCTTAAACCACAGTAAAAATGGGATTTCAATCACGCTAAATGCGACAATCGTAAACACCACCCAATTACTCTTAAAAAACACTAACGAAAACTCGATATCCTTGCCATAGTACAAACTTCCAGACACGACTAAAGAAACCGCAGTAACCAATAAATCTTGTTTGCTGATACTGGCGAGACTTTTCTCTTTTAACTTTGGGTAAACGAATACGTAGGCCACAAAAAGTAGAATAAAGTTGAGTAAAATAAGCGTTAGCTCAGGTGACATGATTACCTCTATGCCTTGTGTGTCATTCGGCACAAGATAACATAATTTCTTAGCTTAATGCCTCGTTGAAACGCTTTTTATCTGATACTGAACAGGTATAATGGTGAATCCAACTTTTGAGGTGCACATGATCTCCAAGAATCAACAAAAACTACTTCGTGCTTTAGGGCAAAAAAAATATCGCAAACAACATGGCCTGTATTTAGTACAAGGCGAGAAGAATGTGATTGAGTTAGTTGATGCTGGGTTGGTCGTTGAGCAATTGTTCGCGACCAGTGAGTTCATGACAAAGTATAAATCCAAACTCGTTAATATTGCCTGTGTAGAAGCAGAAGAAGATGTGCTGAGTAAGGTGAGCACTTTAGTGTCAAATAATGCGGCGATAGCGGTCGTTGCAATGCCGCCAGCAGAAGAAGTCAATACTGCTGGGCTGGTGTTGGCATTAGATGGCGTCTCAGACCCAGGTAATCTCGGTACCATTATTCGTCTTGCTGATTGGTATGGATTAACGCAGCTTGTGGTGAGCGAAAACTGCGCGGATCAATTTAACCCTAAAGTGATCAGTGCCACCATGGGCTCATTTGTGCGTGTTAATGTGGTGAGAACCGATCTCGAGGCCTTTTTAAAGCAATATCAAGGCGAGTGCTATGGTGCATTCCTTGGTGGTGAGAGTGTGCATCAGTGCCAATTTAGTCGTAATGCCGTGTTGGTCATGGGCAGCGAGTCTCATGGTATTAGCGATACCATAGCGGCGCACATCAATAAAAAGGTGACTATTCCTGCGTTCGGTGGTGCTGAATCATTGAATGTGGCGATGGCTACCGGGATCATTTTGGATAATATCAAACGCTGTCATTGCTAACTCATAGATCTTACTAATGAATTGCCTTATTCTCAAAAGTAACCGCGAACAACAATAATAAGCTATGCGACTGAGTAGCATCAAACTGGCCGGCTTTAAATCTTTCGTAGAGCCAACCAAGATCCCGTTTCCTGACCAGATGACATGTGTGGTTGGGCCAAACGGCTGTGGTAAGTCTAATGTTATTGATGCGGTTCGCTGGGTACTGGGAGAAAGCTCTGCGAAAAACCTCCGTGGCGATGCCATGACGGACGTTATTTTTAATGGTTCAACCAAACGTAAACCTATCTCGCAAGCTTCTGTAGAACTGATTTTTGATAATACTCAAGGCCGGTTGCCCGGCACGTTTGCAGATCGTAATCAAATTGCCATTAAGCGCTTAGTAACGCGCGATGGCCAATCTCTTTATTTTTTAAATGGTAGTAAGTGCCGTAAGCGCGATATCACGGATATCTTTTTAGGTACTGGCCTAGGTCCTCGCAGTTACGCAATTATCGAGCAAGGGATGATCTCTCGCTTGATCGAAAGTAAGCCGCAAGAGTTAAGAGTTTTTTTAGAAGAAGCCGCCGGAATTTCAAAATACAAAGAGCGTCGACGAGAAACCCAAACTCGGATCAAGAGTACCCGCGAAAACATGGAGCGTTTGCTCGATGTTAGGCAAGAGCTACAGAGTCAGCTAGATAAACTGGCACTTCAAGCACAACAGGCGAGCGAATATAAGTCTTTAAAGTCGCAAGAGCGTGACTTAAAGTCGTGGATAGCAATTTTAAAGTGGCAAAGCCTTGAGCAAAAGCAGGCAATCAAAGCCAAAGAAATTGCCAAACTCAACGAAAAATTAGCATTTTTTAATGAAGCTCACAGTGGTCATGACAGCATTTTGGCGACGCTAGAACATGAAATTAAGCATTTCAATGATGGCTATGAGCAAGCACAGCATAGCGTGCACCGAATTGAAACCCAGTTGGCAACGCTTGAGCAACAGAAAGTCAATCTAACTGATAAAAAGCGTCAGCTCATTGAGCAGTCCCAAATACTGAAATCTCAACAGCAAGAAGTGATTGAGGCGCAAGATGAGCAAGCCGAGTATGTGGCGAGCAGCGCTGAAAAAGTCGCTGAAGTTTCTGAACGACTTGAAATTGCGCTATTGCAACTGGAAGAAATTCAACTCACAAATGAGCAAAATGACACAGAGCAAACTCAGTTAGAAGCGCAGTTTAGTGACGCACAGAAGCAGTACCAACAAATACATGCTCAAGTACAGCAAGGGGCAAGCCAATTAGCGCAACAACAGCAAGCTAAACTGCACATAGATAAGCGTCAGGCTGAGCTGCTGGAACAGGCCGAAACGCATCACGCATCTATGTTGGAAAATGACTTGGCTGAAGCTCAGGATGCACATCATCAGCTAGTTCAAGCGATGGCTAAATTACAAAGCCAAGCTAGTAAGTTGCAAGGCCAAGAGCAAACCAATAAAGAAGAAATCTTACTGGCGCAGACTCATGCTCAAAAAGCGCTTCAGGCGCTACAAGAAGTGCAATCTGAAATAAAAGCGTTATCACGCTGGGCAGAGGAAACGTCGGAGACTTCAGCTGCGACTATGTTATCGCAACTTGTTGTTGAATCTGGGTATGAAGAATGCGTGGAAGCGGCACTGCTTGGGTTGACGCATTTAGTCGTTGAGCAAAGCGAAATGAATACGCTATGGCCCATTGAACTCGAAGTTCCCGTTGATTCCGTCGCGACAAAAATAAGCTCAGGACTGTTCCCCAGCTTTTTAACGAAAATAAAATTATGTGCTGAACCTACAGACTTTAAATCGTGTGAACAATTCCTTCTCGGCGTGACGGTCAGTGGCGTTATTGTGGGGGATAACTTTAACGCCAAGGCGAAAAGCAATGAAGAGAGTGGCGCGTTAAAACGCTATGCCCAATTGCAGTCATGCCATACTCAGCTTCCTCATTTGCAACAACTCGCCGAAGAGGCTGAGCAGGTTGTAGCACAAAAGCGTATTGCCCTTGAAGACACGCAAGCTGGCTTATTAGAAACACAGCAATGCGTTCACGAAAAAGCCCAAGCGATCGCCAGCCATAAAACCAAAGTTGAAATGCTGGATGAGAATCTGAGCGCTTGGCGTGAGCAAGGACAAAAAATTCAAGAACAGCTTGATGCCATTGCTCAAGAACGAGACGAGGTCATCGAACAACTTGAACTTTATACTGAACAGCAATTACAACGTGATGAGTTGCTAGCGCAAGTACAACAAACACAACAACTGGCCGAGGCTAAGTTGGCCGAGTTTAAACAACATAGTCAATCTCGACGCGCCGCATTACAAGACGCGCAGCAATTAGTTCATACCACTAAACTTGCGTCGCAGCAGGCAGAAAGTGAACTACAGCTCAGTAATTCTAAGTTGGAACACTTGCAACATCGTCGCGATGAAATAAACCAACGCATCGAACAAACACAAGAAGACATTGTACTTTGTGAAGAGCCACTCGCGGAGGCACATGAAGATATAGAGTTATTGCTCGCCCAACATCTAGAAGCCAAAGCACAAAAGCAAACGATGTTGGATACGCTTAACCAAGCCAAGGAAAACTTCTCCCAAAAACAAGCGGCATTAAAAGATGCGCAAGGCGAAGTGAGTAAACTCAATGAGTCTTTGCAACAAGTGAAACTTGAAGAGCAAAGCTTGATGATAAAGGCGCAAGCGGCACTTGACCCCTTGCAGGAGCTTGGTCGGACGCTAAAAGCGGAACTGGCGCAATTACCTGAAGACGCGAATTTGGGCCAGTATCAAGCCAATTTGAGTCGAGTCAGTAATGATCTTGGTAAGTTAGGGGCTGTAAACTTAGCCGCAATTGAAGAGTTTGAAGAAGCGAAGGCACGCAAAACCTATTTAGATACACAGCTGGATGATCTCACGAATGCGTTAGAAACGTTAGAGGCGGTGATCAGAAAAATTGATAAAGAGACCAAAACCCGCTTTAGTGCCACCTTTAATCAAGTGAATGAAGATTTAGCCGAGTTGTTTCCTAAAGTGTTTGGTGGGGGGAATGCATATCTAGAATTGACTAGCGATGACCTGCTTGAAAGTGGTGTTTCTATCATGGCAAGGCCGCCTGGTAAGAAAAACTCGACAATTCATCTGTTAAGTGGTGGAGAAAAAGCGCTGACCGCATTATCATTGGTGTTCTCAATATTCAGGCTTAATCCAGCCCCATTCTGTATGCTGGATGAAGTAGATGCACCGCTTGATGACGCAAACGTAGGACGATTTTGTCGTTTGGTTGAAGAAATGTCGCAAACAGTGCAATTTATTTATATCAGTCATAACAAGGTCGCTATGGAAATGGCGGGTAGACTGACGGGGGTAACCATGGCAGAACCCGGGGTGTCGCGCATGGTTGCCGTAGATATAGAACAAGCGGTGCAAATGGCACAGGCATAACAACAAAAAAGGTGAGCAATGGCCACAGAGTTAAGATGGGCATTAATCGTGATCAGTGCGTTGGTCATAGGCGGGTTACTCATACATGGACTTTGGTCTGTTCGTAAGAAGAGCAGCGATAAAGTGTCTAAAAAGGAGCCCAATGAACTCAAAGAGCAAACGCCGAATCATGATAAAGAGCCTGACGAACCTGAAATTGGAGAGATGACCTTTAGTGCGGTGGATGACGAGCCTGCGACTGAGGGCATTATAGCGACTGAAGAGTCTGAAACTGAGGTGCAAACCGAGAACAGTGGATCTGAAGAGGTTGAGCTTGAAGAGAATGCGATAGAGCCACAAGACTTTATTATTCTTCACGTTGACATGCCTGAAGGCCTGAAAATGGCAGGTTCAAGGTTGTTACCAACCGTGTTAAGCCTTGGGTTTAAATATTCTGATGAGGGCTTCTTCAATCGCCATTTAGAGCCGTCCGGAAACGGTCCTGTGTTATTTAGATTGGTAAACATGTACAACCCAGGTACGTTTGATATCGATAACATGGAACAATTTAGCACCGCTGGCATTAGCCTATTTATGACCTTACCTTGTGAAGGCGATAACTTGGCTGCATTTAATATGCTTCACAGTGCATCGAAAAAACTAGCTGAAGAGTTTGGTGCAACCGTACTTGATAAAGACCGCGAGCCGTTAACGGTTGAAGCCGTGCGTGGTTATGTTGAAAAAGTGCGTGAATTCGCCGCTTAATCGCTACTTAGAATCATTTTTAAGCCACTGGCATCTGCTGGTGGCTTTTTACGTTTAGAGGTTTAAATGTCAGACAACATTGAAAGCCAAGTTGCAGCACTTAGGCAGCAACTCGAAGATTACAATTACCAATATTATGTTTTAGATAACCCAAGTGTGCCTGATGCAGAATATGATCGTGTGATGCGCCAGTTGATGACGCTTGAGCAGCAGCATCCTGAGTTACAAAGTCCTGATTCCCCATCGCAGAAAGTGGGTGGTGAAGCGCTTAGCAAGTTTGAGCAAGTAACACACAGAGTACCTATGTTGTCGCTCGATAATGCCTTCGACGAGAGTGAATTTACGGCATTTAATCGCCGTTTAAAAGAGCGCCTATTGACAAGTAAAGATGTTACTTTTTGCTGTGAACCAAAGCTCGATGGCTTGGCGGTGTCTATTTTGTATCGTGATGGTGTGCTCGTTCAAGCGGCGACAAGGGGAGACGGTCAAGTTGGGGAAAACATCACTGAGAACGTCAAAACCATTCGCAATATTCCGCTGAAACTGCGTGGAGAACATATTCCGCATGAAGTAGAAGTGCGTGGTGAAGTCTTTATGGATACCGCGGGTTTCATTAAGCTAAATGAAACGGCGCAAGCGAAAGGTGATAAGACCTTTGCAAACCCAAGGAATGCTGCAGCGGGAAGTCTGCGCCAATTAGACTCAAAAATTACCGCTAAGCGTCCGTTGATGTTTTATGCTTATTCTATGGGCTTGGTTGAAGGCGGTGAGCTGGCAAACGAGCATTATGCGCAGCTACAGCAATTACAAGGTTGGGGCTTGCCAATGAGCCCTGAGACAAAGCTTGTCGATAATGCACAGCAAGCTTTGGCTTATTATCAAGATATCATGACGCGCCGTGCTGAGCTTCCCTATGAAATTGACGGCGTTGTGATCAAAGTGAATGATAAAGCGCAGCAAGAGCAGCTTGGTTTTGTTGCTCGTGCGCCGCGCTGGGCGATTGCATTTAAGTTCCCTGCACAAGAAGAGATCACTCAGCTGCTTGATGTTGAGTTTCAGGTCGGTCGTACTGGTGCTATCACGCCCGTTGCACGTTTAGAGCCTGTTTTTGTTGGTGGTGTTACGGTATCGAATGCCACGCTTCATAATGGTGATGAAATTGCGCGGTTAGGTGTAAAGATTGGTGATACCGTTATTGTACGCCGAGCTGGGGATGTGATCCCTCAGGTAACTCAGGTCGTTTTAGATAGGCGTCCTGATGATGCCAAAGAGATTGAGTTCCCAGATACTTGTCCGGTGTGTGATTCTCATGTTGAACGTGTTGAAGGAGAAGCGGTTGCGCGTTGTACTGGCGGTTTAGTGTGCCGTGCACAACGTAAAGAAGCAATTAAGCACTTTGCATCGAGAAAGGCCCTCGACATAGATGGGCTTGGCGACAAAATAGTTGAGCAGTTAGTTGAGCGAGAGCTTATCAAGACGCCTGCTGATTTGTTTATCTTAAAGCAGGGCCATTTTGAGTCTCTTGAACGTATGGGGCCAAAGTCTGCTAAAAACTTGGTTGCGGCGCTTGAAGAAGCAAAGCAAACAACGTTAGCCAAATTTTTGTATTCGCTTGGGATCAGAGAAGTCGGTGAAGCGACAGCACAAAACTTGGCAAATCACTTCCTGACGCTTGAAAAAGTGATGGCCGCCTCCATTGATACTCTACAGCAAGTAAGTGATGTTGGTGTTGTTGTTGCGCAGCACATTCATAGCTTTTTTGCCGAGCAGCACAATCAAGAAGTGGTAACTGCATTGATCGAAGTGGGTGTAACTTGGCAAGATGTTGCAGCACCATCAGAGGATGCACAACCTTTAGCAGGGCTAACTTATGTATTGACTGGAACCTTGAGCCAATTGAACCGCAACGATGCTAAAGCGAGATTGCAAGCGCTTGGCGCTAAGGTCGCGGGTAGTGTGTCGAAAAATACGGATGCAGTTTATGCCGGCGAAAAAGCAGGCTCTAAGCTCACTAAGGCACAAGAGCTAGGTGTTGAGGTGTTCGATGAAGAGGCGCTGATCGCACTGTTAAACAAATACGAGTAGTAAAATGAAATCAGTAACACGATACGGCCCTGAATACTGGGATAAATATGGCGTTTATCGTACGCCAATCGCTTTTAATTTAGCGCTGGTCGTGTTGCTCCGCCCGTTGCTTATTTGGGTGTTTTCTGCACTTGCGAGACGCCCAGACTTGGATTTGATGTCGCTATTTTTTGAGTCTAAGTTTCACTTTTTTGTCGCGACAGGGATCGCTTGTATCGCGCTCATACCAACCGTTGTGTTTTCTCTTAGGCGACCAACAAGCTCTCCAAAGCTCGCTGCCGTCTGGCGTTATATGCGTTTGCCGCTTATATTAACAGCGGTACTCGATTTAGCGTGGTTGATCCTGCAAGCTGGGAAAACCCATTATAGTTTTTCTCCTTATATTGCTGTACAAATTGTGTTGGTGAGTTGGGTACTTTTATATTTAATTAAAAGCCGCTATCTAAGTTGCTTTTTTGGCGATTGGCCACTTCCTGTTGAAGAGCAAAAGACAGAAGTAAACAAGAGAGAGAATTGAGATGTTAAAGTGGTTAGATATACTAAACTTTGCCAGAAATGGTAATCCTGTTGCTCCTCGCAGAGTTGAAAAATCGGACCAGCAATGGCAATCAGAGCTTGCTCCAGAAATTTACATGATCACCAGGAAAAAGGGGACTGAACGCCCGTTTAGCTCACAAAGTTGTCAGCTTTTTGAACCTGGTAAATACTACTGTGTATGCTGTGGCGAGTTGTTATTCGATGCCGAAGAAAAGTTTGATAGTGGCTCTGGTTGGCCCTCGTTTACACAGCCTGCAGCAGTGGAAGCGGTTGCGTATCATGGCGATAAGAGTCATGGAATGACGCGCGTCGAAATCACTTGTAACGTGTGTGATAGCCATTTAGGTCACGTATTCCCCGACGGCCCTGAACCAAGTGGACTGCGTTATTGTGTTAATGCCCTTGCAATGGAAAAGAAATAGCTCAATTGCGATAAAACAAGTGATTACTCAAAGTCGAGTTTCATTTCATTTAGTTTAGCTTTGAGTTTACCGTAGCGGATCTGCTGTTCACTATCCAACTCAGACTGATTTAGCAAGGTAGTACAACGCTTTGCTAAATTGGAATTAAAAGTACTTCCTGACTTAGCACAACTATCACTCATACATTGCAGTAAATTTAGCGCTATTCCTGAGTTTTTAGGCATAATTCTAAATGCTTGAGTGAATGCCTCCAAAGCGGTTTCATATTGTCCTTTGTTAAACTGTGTGACCGCATGGTTATTCAGCTCTCTAGGACCCATAGTGATCTCTTTTTTCTCTTGTTGCTGCTGATATAGATAGTGCATTGTGATGGGATCTGCGCTTGAGTTATGGCGTTCACAGTGTGCAATAACTTGACTAAATAGCTCCTGAGCTTTGTGGTTTAACCCAACCTCATGTAGTGCTTTTGCTTTGTCTAAAGTGGAATCTACCGAGCGAATAACGGGTTCATCTTCTAACTGTTCTAGCAGTTGTTTCGCTTTTTTATGCTCATCTTTTAGATAATGGACGCGGGCGTTGAGGACATCGATTTGCGCTTGAGTTTGTGCGTTTGGAAATTGCTGTTTTAAATCACTCAGGTATTGTTGCGTTTGCCTTGTGAGACGAGTGACTTGGTCTGATTGATCGGTACTCAAGGCAAAGTCTATTCCTGCTCGTGCGGCGTTCAAATACACTTCTGGTTTGTCATGGATCGAGTAGCGCGCGAAACTTGCTATATCTTTATGCGCTTTATAGCTGGCTTCATAGTCGTGATTAATTTGCGCAACTCGACCAAGTGACTGTTGCCTATTTATGTTTCTGGGTGCCATCTCAATTGCTTGCTCTAACAATTGTTGGGCATTCTCATATTGGTTTAGTTTTATTTCGAGTTTGCTCAATAAATCGAGCGCAGGAAGACGAGTTTCCGGTCGCTCGATTAAGGTTTTCAACATCTTCTGAGCGATAACATCTTCATTGTTGGTAATGAGCGCCTCGACCAAGCCTAGCTTTGCCCATGTAAACTTTTGCAGAGCCAAAACCGACTTGTAAAAAGACTTTGCTTCTTCTAATTGATTGAGTCTGAGTAGAAGTTCTCCTTTTAGCTTTAGGAGTAGGGAAGTGTAGTTATGATCTTTGTTGTCTAGTTCTAGATCTAGCGCTTTTAAGGCCTTTGAATAGTTCTTATCGTCTACAAGCAAGTTTATATGCCTTAAAGCCTGTTTACGCTTTAAAACTCGTTCTATACGGTTTTGTAGTTCTTTTATTGAAAAGGGCTTAACTAAAAAGTCATCGGGTTGGAGTTCGATAATACTATGGACTAACTCGGGGCTAGTTTCAGAAGAAATAAAAATAAAAGCGGTACTTGAGCGAATTAACTGTTTGGACCGTAACTCTTCATAAAATTGATAGCCATTTTGCTTTTTTGCTAAACCAAAAGAGCATACGATGAGATCAAACTTATTGATAGTGCAAAGCTCTTTTGCACTGTCTGCACTTTCTGCAAATTTTAAATTTCTGAAATCTAACTGTTCTAAAGATTGTTTCATATAGCTCAATGCTAATGGTTGATCTTCAACGATTAACATTTTGGCATTTTGAATAGATGGAGCTGACATAGAAACAATTTTTAGACAATGGCTTTGCTTCTAGTCTAGTACTTAGGTGTAGTTTTGAAAACAAAAATTAACTCATTTTTAGTAGGTTAGTCTATTTAGCTTATCCCAACTATTTACTGAGGTTAGTGTCAAAATAGTTAAGGGTATAAGCAAAATTTGGGAGGCTGGGTAGAGTATCTAATTAGTTAGTAAATGAGAGAAACGAGGTTGTTTCTATGGACTTTATGGCAGGTTTAAGTTTATTCAGTTTGATGTGCTGTTTGAGTATGTGATAAGTAATAACGACTGTACGGAAAGTGAAGTGGTGTAATGGATTTAAAGCTGTGACTTTAGCCTTAGTGCGATGTTTTGCATCGACCACTCTATCTAGAAAATAAAGTGGTGGGTTGTACTGGACTTGAACCAGTGACCCTCGCCTTGTAAGGGCGATGCTCTCCCAACTGAGC